>JBGTHH010000579.1:0-2251 GCA_041746275.1 Pirellulaceae bacterium
GCAGATAGCGGCCAACGACCTACCGACTTCACCTCAGTCGGCGATTTTGGCAACGAGTCGCGGACTTCCGCGGCACCAGCAACGGGGACCTCATGAAGTTCGAGCGCGGGTGTCGTGTCGATGGTTGCAGTCCGCAGCGCAAGCGTATTCACGTCACCCGTGGCCGTAGATGAATTACCTGCTGCGATCGCCTTCTGCAGGAGTGCTCTTAAATCACTCCCTTGTGAAAGAGTGGCCAAACTCCACGCAACCTCGGCCGGAGTTGAGAATCGGTCGTGCGGACTCAACGCCATCATTCGCTCAATCACTCTGGCCAATTCTGGCGGGATGCCTTTCTCCGCCCAACGAGTCGAAGTGACGAGAGTGCTGGTCAGTGCCGCCAACTTCTTGAGCGGCGTGTCGTGGCAGTGATCGACCAACAGCGAGGTACCACAGATGAGTTTGTAGAAGGTCGCCCCCAATGAATAAATATCGGCGCGGATGTCGACCGTGTGACTGGTCGAGCATTGTTCTGGTGCCATGTAATCCAACGTGCCCATCAACTGGCCGACGGAGGTAATTTCCGCTTGCGCTTCTTCCGTTGGGCTGAGAAGGGCCAAGCCCAAATCCAAGATCTTCACGCAGCCATCCGGAGTTAACATGATGTTGGAGGGTTTCAGATCACGATGCACCATTCCTTGCTCGTGAGCGTGCTGTAACCCCGCAGCAGCCTGCCGAATGATCTCGCACGCATCCGGAAGCGGAATGGATACGCGCGAACCAAGCCGCAACAAATCCATTCCCTCCACAAACTGCATCACCAGGTAGTGCGTGCCCTCGAACTCACCTGCGTCGAACGCCGTCACGATGTTCCGGTGTTCTAGCGTTCCCACCGCCTTCATCTCACGCTTGAATCGCGCGATTGCCAGGGCATCCCGATTGCGCGACGCGGTCACGATCTTCAGGGCGACGACTTTACCCAAGTGGGTATGCAAAGCCTTGTAGACGGTCCCCATACCGCCCGCCCCCAGTTTTTCTAGCAGCCTATAGTCACGAATGCTTTCGAGGGGCAGAGGTTCCTGACAGGAAGTTGATTCGCGAGTTAGGGCGGACCCATAGACACCAAACAACTCAATTCTGCGCAGGGCTTCGCGAAGTCCGAGTTCATGGTCAAACTCGTCTTGCGACGTGGCCTGTTTCAGGGTCCATAGCAACAGATCGCCCGAAACATCCAGAGACTCCAGTGTGCTTTGGCACTCCCCGCACTCGTCTAGATGAGTTTCGACGTGTCTACGCCGCTCATCAGAAATTTTGCCGACGGCAAACTCGTCCAGATCTTGCAGTGAAGGGCACGGAAATTGTGTCATACGGTAATTGACAACACGAGTATTAGTCAGCACCTATCTCAATGCGGGAACGAGCGTTAGGCCACGCTCAATGTTTAAGTTAGCCGCCCGCGCGGCAATGACCCTACGAAAGAAATAACTTTGGAGCCTGACACAGATTTGTCGCTTCCGATCCAAGCCATGTCAAAGGCCGCTCAATTCGTCGCGCAACCGTGCTAGGACTCTCGACTTGGCTTTGTAAACCGCCGCGACTGACATGTTGAGCTCGCGGCCAACTTCCGCGGCTGATTTTCCGTCGATGGCCGATAGCCAGAATGCGTGCCAGGTCTTCTCTTCAAAATCCGTTTTCAGCAAGGCTAAAGCCTCGCGTGCCACAGCCTGGACGCCGGCCAATACCTCTCGACCGCACTCGTCTTCGTCAAACTTATCATCTGGCAGGTTTTGCAACTGCTCATACGCATCGGTGCCACCTTTGGCGGGCTGCCGACGGGCATGCTGGCGATAGTGGTCCAACAGTTTGCTGCGCGTGATGGTCCATAGCCAGGCGCGGAAGCTATCCCCTTCACGATCGCGGCGAAATCCTTCGATGTGATTCGCCACGGCCCGAAAGACCTCCTGCACGATGTCGGCTGCGTCGGACTCTTGGAGCCTGGCACGTCGCGCGGCTCGATAAACAACGGGGCCGTACAAGTTCGTCAGCCGCTGCCAGGCCTCTTGATCGTACTGTTGAACGCGCGCCAGCAGACTCGTGGAAGTAGGCTCGGTGACATCAAACACCAGCTTCGACTTCATAAATCACGCACGGCTGCGGGCAGTAAGACTGGAAGAATGAATCGAGCACCAATTTAATTCAATTGTCCATGTGAAACCAGCTTAGAAAGTGTGAATTAACTATTTCGGGGTGCATTCGGACAATTGCGGGTTTT
>JBGTHH010000580.1:0-4149 GCA_041746275.1 Pirellulaceae bacterium
CGGCAAGTGTCGGCGACGCGAACAGGCGTGCCGATATCGAGAACGCGCGCGAGAACGGCGAAAACGGGAACAAACATCCCCCGAATCGGGCCGCGAGGGCTATAGGAGACAGCTTCCTGACGGATTTTTCTCTTGCTTGCGGCCGGGTTGCTACGAAGCCTTCCCTGTTTCTTTCCGATCACCGGACCGTAAGTTTTGTTGCGCCTCATGCCGCAATGCTTTACGGCGCGTGCTCCGTCGAGAACGGTACTGGCGAAGGAAGCTCCGGCGGGAATCTCGGAACCACGAAGTTTCGCCTGATACCAGCTAATCAGCCTCGGTGCCGACGGCCAAGTATTGTCGTCACCGATCCCTTTGATCTACCCTCGGGCTTGGTCCTACGTGCCGGGAAGTACGGGTTCCAAGGAAGCAGAGAAGAGGCATTTTTCTCCCGAGTCGAGGTGTGATCCATGAGCTCACCGCATGGCAAGCAGACGCTCCGGCAAGTTCCCATCGGGAGCCTGGATGAACGACTATCCCGGTACCGCCTGCACAGCGCGCAGGCCGTTCAGCAGATGGTCGAATCCTTGAAGCACTATGGCCAGCTGGCACCACTGATTGTCCATCATGATGACGAGAACCTAGTGCTGATTGATGGATTCAAGCGGCTCAAGGCGGCTCGGCAGCTCAAGGGATTCGACCATCTCCTGATACGCTCGCTCGAAGTGGACGAAGTCGCCGCCAAGGCTGCCACATATCGTCTGAACCAGATCCGTGGTCGCCCACAACCGCTCGAGGAAGCCTGGATTGTTCATGCACTCGTCCGCGAGGATGGACTCTCCCAGGTTGAGGCCGGTCAACTTTTGGGACACCACAAGAGCTGGGTGAACCGACGTTTGGCGTTACTCGAACAACTAACGCCCACCGCGATTGAGGAATTGCGACTTGGACTTTTGTCCGTCGCTCTGGCCCGGCAGCTTGTGCGGTTGCCCATGGGCAACCAGGAAGAGACTCTGACAACGGCTCGGGAGGCCTCGCTAACGTCGGTGGAACTTCGCGGAGTGGTCGACCTGCTTCTCGCCAGCAGCACTGGCGAACAGCGGAACATGGTGCTGGAAGATCCCCGCCGAGCGCTCCGCCAGGCCGAGAAAGGATTTATTCAGGCTTGGGATCCGAGGCTGAGCACTGCGGGAAATCGAGCCGCGAAGCAACTTGGCCAGCTGCTGGACGGACTGGCGCGGATGGACTCGTGGCTGCGATATCGAGGACGCGCGGACTTGATGGCCTGTGATCGCGACATCCTCGCATCTGGATTCCAGCGGCTCGTCCACGAAATTCAGCAGGTCCACGAGTCGGCGCGAGATTTTGTGGAGGAACTCAAGCTCCCATGAGTGATATCCAACTGGAAGTGATCAGCCGTTTCCATCAAGGCCAATCCCAGCGAGGAATCGCTCGCGATCTGGGGATCAGCCGTGATCGAGTCCGCGCGATCTTGGCGCGGCAAAAGCGAGCTCGAGAGCAGGGCACGGCGCATCCTGATCTGCCGAAACCCACCGTACCACGGCCCAGCCAATTAGATCCATACCAGGAACAAATCGATTCCCTGCTGGCGCGCTATCCCAACATCACGGCCATGCGCGTGTTCGAGGAGCTACGCCAAAGCGGCTATTCAGGAGGTTACAGCACGGTTCGAAACCGCGTTCGACGCCAACGGCCCCGGCCGAAAAAGGAGATGGTGGTTCGCTTCGAGACCGCTCCAGGGCAGCAGGCGCAAATGGATTACGCCACGTATCATATCGACTTCACTTCGGAGGGGAGACGGCGAGTCAACCTGTTCAGCTATATCCTGGGGTATTCTCGCCGACAGTACCTGAATTTCACCGAGTTGCAGGATTTTGACACCACGACGCGTGAACATGTTCATGCTTTCGATTATCTGAAAGGCGTGGCAGCAACGTGTCTCTATGACAACATGAAGGTCGTGGTTCAACGCTGGGAGTCGGAACAGCCGCTCTATAACACGCGGTTCCTTGCCTTTGCGGCCCACTACGGATTCCGGCCCATAGCCTGTCGTCCTCGTCGCCCTCAGACGAAAGGGAAAGTGGAGCGGCCATTCTCTTATGTCGAGGCCAGCTTGCTCAATGGCCGCACGTTTCGCTCCTTGGAACATTTGAACGAAGTAACGCGTTGGTGGCTGGCAAACGTGGCCGATGTTCGCGAACATCGAACCACCGGAAAACGCCCCGTCGATGCACACGCGGAAGAGATCCCGCACTTACTATCCCTTCCCACGCATCACTATGATACGGCGAAAGTTGTCTATCGCCCGGTTTCCGCGGAAGGCTTCGTGGATTACCGGATGAATCATTACTCGGTTCCCTGGCAGCTCACCGATCAACTGCTCCCGCTCCGCGTGACCGAGGATCGACTGATGATTTACGATCAGCACTTGAATCTGATCGTGGACCATCCTCTGATTCCTTCGGGTGTTACCGGGAAATCCGTGCAGCGGGACGAGCATCGTCCGCCAAAGAATCAGAAGGTGCGCCTGGAATGGCTTCAAACCAAGTTCGCCGAACTCGGTGAAGTAGGAAGCCAGTTTCTTCAGGGGCTGATGCGAACGCGGCGTTATCACCTTCAGCAGGCAGAGAAAGTCCTCCTTCTGCGGAAATTTTATGGTCGCGAGGACCTCGTCCGCGCGCTGGACCGCGCCGTGCGTTATCACGCCTTTTCACTGGAAGCGGTCGAACGGATTCTTGCGGCCGAGGCCACGCCTCAGCCGACCTGGAAACATCTCTCGGCAGATCAAGAGGAACTCCTGAGGCAGCTCTCGGAAGAGCCTCCGACCCAGCCTCGCCCCACGCGTGACTACCAACACCTGTTGTTTGACCCCTTGGAGCCTGACCATGCCCCGGAAGACGCGGACCCAGCCCACGACGACGGATACCTCGATTCACCAGCGGATTCTGGACCATTTCCAGAGCCTGAGGATCCAGCTGTCCCGTGACCAACTCGATGCGGCGATCTCGCATGCCGAACGCGAACAACTGTCACCTTTGGGATTCGTGGAACATATCTTGTCCGTTCCGTCCGCCTTGCGGCGGGAACGGAGCGTGGCGCACCGCATTCGGCAGGCCAAATTTCGCGATCCCTGGACTTTGGAAACCTTCGATTGGAAGTTCAACGAAAAGACGTTGAGCCGCCACCACATAGACGAGCTTGCAACTGGCGATTTCATTCGTCGCGGGGACAACCTCGTCTTTGTTGGGGCGAGCGGATTGGGAAAGAGTCACCTCATCCAAGGATTGGGAAGGCGATTCTGTGTCCTTGGATATCGAGTCCGTTACGTGACGAGCGCGAACTTGTTGGAAGACCTGATGGCCGCTTCGGGCGACAAGACTCTCCCCAAGCGGATCCGCTACTACGCGCGATTCGAGATTCTGATTATCGACGAGCTGGGATTTGACAAGTTAGAGCGAACGGAATATCCGGATTCCCCGAGTCTGCTGTACAAGGTGATTGATGCGCGAAGCCGACGGGCATCGACCGCTCTGGTGACCAATATTGATTTCGAGCACTGGGCAGATTACTTCGGTGATCCTCCGCTGGCGATGGCGTTATTGGACCGTGTGGTGGATGGCGCGATCATACATAAATTCCGGGGCAAGTCCTACCGCGCGCACCGGGCGAAGCCGCGTGGCACTGAGCCTCCGCACACATGAGTTCCCGCGATTCCGGCCCATTGCTTGACTTCGTTGCGATTCGCACGGCGATCTCATTCTCACGCATCTTGCGCGATCTGGATTACCAGCCGGTGTCGATTCACGGTTCCAGCTGGCGTGGTCCGTGTCCTCTCCACGCACCGTCTGCATCATCGGAGCGATGCTTCTCAGTGAACGTCGATCGCAGCGTGTACCAATGCTTTCGTTGCGGCGCGAAGGGAAACCAACTCGACTTCTGGGCCGCCTTCCGCGGTCTTCCTCTTTACGAGGCCGCATTGGATCTCTGCCACCGTCACGGCGTCACTCCCCCTTATCGGTCGCTGCCCCTCTCAAAACCGCAACGCGAAAATCGCGATCTTCCCACCACCAATTCGCGAAATCCTGACGACCACTGATTGCCAAAGTGGCCTGGTCGCCGGCTGCCGCCGGCAGGCGGTGGGACGTGCCC
>JBGTHH010000581.1:0-4786 GCA_041746275.1 Pirellulaceae bacterium
ATGGCTAGGGCAGCGGGAAGAACAAATCGCTGACTTGATGATTGTCAGTCCCGAAGAAACCGAAGATGGTGAGCGGTTGTTGTCGATCATTGTGTCCGAAGCGAAGTACATCGACGAAGCGAACCTCGGCAAAAAGAAGAAGGAAAGCCAGAAGCAACTTCGCGATACGGTTCGTCGCATTTACGAGGCCCTGTTCGGCAACCCGGATCGTCTTGATCGAGAGCTGTGGCTCGCACGGCTGGCGGATCTCGTGTTAGATGGCGTTCAGTTCGCCGCCGGACAGTCACTCAACGTGGGAGCTTGGCGACACGCGATTCGCGCGGGGAACTGCCAGATCATGCTGCGCGGCTATTCCCATGTCTTTGTTCACTCACCGGACTTCGACGACTCCCATGCGTTCGAGATCGCCGAAGTCAAGAACTGCTACCAAGAGGTCTTTGCGAGAAAAGAGCTTCGCGACGTGGTGCTCGCTTGCTGGAACGAACAAGGGCCAGCGGGACCACGAAATCGCCGCTTTGATTTCCCGCCATCGCTCACTCCTCACGAATTCCAACCACCCACGTCAATCGCTCGCAGGTCACCAACCGTGCGCCGCTCGGCATCGACCACGAAATCATCGGCCAACACCGCAACTCAACAGGACGAAACGACGGCGGCTGCGATTGGTTCCTCGCAAGTCAACACCGATCAAGTGAACTCGCAGGCGGAAACGCCGACGAACACTGTGGGTGTCAACACGAGTAGTGTCGTGACTTGGGCGTACAACGGCCTGGCGCCCATCGTCGAACGGCACGCCCAAGAGCGACCGACGTCCGATGCCGATGATGCTTGGCTTAAACAGACGGTTAAAGTGGCGAAGACGGGACTGCAACAGTTCAATCTCCAGGCGAAGTTACTGGAAGCGAAGATGACGCCGAACGCGGGGCTACTGAAGTTCGAGGGGAGTGCGCATCTGACCGTCGAACAAGTTGGCAAACGTCGATCCGAGTTCTTGACAACCTATGGACTCAACATCATCTCCGTTCAACCCGAACCGGGAATGGTCTCCATCGCGATCGAACGGCCTGAACGGGAGGTCGTCGATCTGGCTTCGATCTGGAAACGCTGGAGTCCCGATCGCACGCTTGGGAACCAGCATCTCGCCATCGCCGTTCGTGAAGATGATGGGGCTCTCCTTTATCTCGATCCCAGCAAGAAGCACGCCCCGCACACACTGATCGCCGGGTCAACCGGCAGCGGCAAATCAGTTTTGATGCAGAATATCTTGCTCGGGATCGCGGCGACCAACACGCCCGACCAAGCCCGCATTGTGCTGATCGATCCGAAACAAGGAGTTGACTACTTCCAGTTCGAGACGTTACCGCATCTTGGCGGAGGCGTCATCGTCGATGAGCAGCAAGCCGTCCAGCGTTTACAGGCACTGGTGCAAGAAATGAATGAACGCTACGTGCGATTTAAGGATGCGAAGGCCAGCAACATCACCAACTACAACGCTAAGTTGGCGTCGTCCGATCGACTGCCGACGATTTGGCTGATCCACGACGAGTTCGCCGAGTGGATGCTGGTCGACGAGTACAAAGAATCCGTCTCTACGACGGTTCAACGTCTGGGCGTGAAAGCGCGCGCCGCAGGCATCCATCTGATCTTCGCCGCCCAGCGTCCCGACGCCAATGTCATGCCGATGCAACTCCGAGCCAATTTGGGCAATCGCCTCATCCTGCGCGTCGATAGCGAAGGCACCTCAGAAATCTCGCTCGGGGAGAAAGGGGCCGAGAAACTGCTCGGCAAAGGACACCTTCTCGCCAAACTCGAAGGCGAGCCCGGACTCATCTACGCCCAAGTTCCGTTGGCATCCGACACCTTTACCGCCGACGTGGTCAACTCGGTGTCGTCGTGAGTGCAGTGTCACGACAAGAGATGGCCTGGATTCTGAAGATCGCATTTACGCCAACAGCTCCGTGATCGGCGAGGTGGCGGCACCTCAGGGGGAGGGGGACCTCAGGGGTCCACCCTCGAACATCCCGCCTGTCCCCAACGATGCTTGCCGCCGCTTCGGCCGTGCGGTCGATGGCTTTGAATTCGCGGAGAGGCTGTGAAAGAATTGGGACAGGCACCTCGCAGCTACGCGAAATCCTTGCTAAACACCGATATTCACTCGGAGCCAGTCCCATTTTTTCACAGCCTCGGAGTGGTAATCGCCACGAGGCAAAAAGTTGGGGAAATCACGGCGATGACCGTAACCTTGACGCTCCCACACGGCATCCCGGTCTCGCCGAGCCCCAGCATCATGATGGACGCGTGGAGGCCAAGAAAAAGAAAACGGCCAGTCGGGGAGGGGCAGAATCCCCGAAAGGCCTTACCCGGCAGGTGGGGCAGAAACCTGCTCGGGCTGTCCTTATCATAGTTGCGTTGTCCGCTTCTTCAACATCCCCTCTCCCATCTTTCAAAGATTTTTATCATTTCTTCTCTTAAGCTCGCCAAAGAACCGTTTCATTCGCTGAACTCCAAGGTCCCTAAGACACCGTAAAGTCATTAATATCCATCACTTAGCAGGAATGTCCTACTGCCGCAGATTTCCGATCGCATTCAGAATCACCCACTCGCCAGGGTTTTCAACCGGACTTCCCCCTCAAGGCAGCGCGGGATATGTTGAAGTGACGATCGAGGGCGCGAACGCTAGAACCGGGCTGGCCCTCATCGCAACTTTCACGGACGAAAGCCGCGCTCATGCGTGACCCCAAGGATATCATTCTCGCCAGTAAGCAATATGCTCGCGAAGTCCGCTGGCTCAGTTGGTGGCATCTGTGGTCGACGGTCACGATTTTTGCCACGCTGATTGTCGTGGCTTGCCTGGATCTGCCGTGGATGATTCGGGGAGCGGCGAGCGTCACGGCCGGACTGGTGCTGGTCAGGCTCTTTATTCTGTACCACGACTATCAGCATGGCACGATCTTGCGCGGCTCACGCGTGGCGGCTCTGATGATGTTCCTGTACGGCATGTTCGCGTTGAATCCGCCGAGCATCTGGAATCGCTCCCACAACCATCATCACAAGAACAACGCCAAGATCTTCGGTGCCGACATTGGCTCCTATCCGGTGATGACCACGGAGAACTACGCGACGGCATCCAACTGGACGCGTTTTTCCCATTCGGTCTCGCGTCACCCGCTGACGATGGCATTTGGCTACATCACGATTTTTTTCTATGGTATGTGCCTGCGTTCACTCTGGATCAACCCCAGAAAACACTACGACTCGGCACTTGCTATCGTTTCGCACCTGAGTCTTGTCGCGGTCCTCGGATACTGGAACTGGGAGTGGTTGGTACTGGGATTGTTGATACCGTCCCTGATCGCCTCGGCGTTGGGCGCGTATCTATTCTACGCGCAGCACAACTATCCTGGCGTGAAGCTGAGAGAGCGTGCCGACTGGACCTACGTGTTTGCCGCCTTGCACTCGTCGAGCTACATCAAGATGAGTCGGCTGATGCACTGGTTTACGGGCAATATCGGCTATCATCATGTGCATCATCTCAACGCTCGCATTCCTTTCTATCGTTTGCCCGAGGCGATGGAGGGTATCGAGGAACTGCACGCTCCCTGCACGACCTCGTTGCACCCGCGCGACGTGGCTGCCTGCTTTCGCTTGAAACTGTGGGACAGCCAGCAAGATCGACTCGTCCCCTTTCCCGTCGGGCCTCGCGAACCCGTTCGCACGCACTAGCGCTCTGTCAATACTAAATCTTCGGGTTGGAGTTCCGGCTTTAGCCGGTAATTGGCAGCCTGAAGGCTGTACTCCAACTTTTAGCCTGGACAACGCACTAGCCCGGATCAGCTCTTACGGAGCATGGCATGTGGCCGAAGTTGGGTTAAATTGGGATGGAGCACGTAACGCCTCATTCTGATCTGTCACCATGCCCATGTTCCCACGACTCATATTCACTTTGATCGCAGTCACGCTCTCGTTGGCAAGCTCCAACGGTTCCGCACAGCCGGTCGACTTTACACGCGATGTCGCTCCGTTGTTGCAAACGCACTGTGTCCGTTGCCATCACGACACCAATCGTAGCGGCGAGCTGTCACTCGTCACGGCTCATGACTTGACCGAGTTAGGGCTGGTGGTGCCCGGTCAGTCCGCGACGAGCGGGTTGCTCGACGCGATCACCGCACCCGCCAATGCGCGCCCCGCCATGCCCAAGGAAGGGACGCCGCTGACCGCAGCCGAAGTTACCACGCTTCGCCAATGGATCGACCAAGGTGCCCCTTGGCCCGAGGACATCAAGTTGCGACCGACCTCGCAGGCCGATGCCTCGTGGTGGTCCTTGCAACCGCGATCAATGCCGCAGCCACCCGCGCTCGTCGAGCCAGCGGTTCAACATCCGATTGATCGCTTCATCCGTGCGAAACTCGCCGACACCGGTCTGCATGCTTCTCCCCGAGCCGATCGTCGCACGCTGATTCGCCGACTCTACTTCGATCTGCTCGGCCTCCCGCCAACTCCCGAAGAAGTCACCAGCTTCGTAGCCGATGAAGATCCCGCGGCTTATGAGAAATTAGTGGATCGTTTGTTGGACTCGCCGCACTTTGGCGAGCGCTGGGCGCGGCACTGGATGGACATCGCCCACTATGGCGATACCCACGGCTTTGAACGCGACAAACTGCGGGACCACGCCTGGCACTATCGCGATTATGTGATTCGGGCGTTCAACCAAGATCTGCCGTATGATCAATTCGTCCGCCAACAGATCGCTGGCGACGTGATCGAACCAGACAATCCCGACGCGGTC
>JBGTHH010000582.1:0-7134 GCA_041746275.1 Pirellulaceae bacterium
ATTTTAATCGCGACGGCCGGCTCGACATTGCGGCGGCAAACCGCAATAGCAATAGTGCGACTGGCGGCACGGTCAGCATCCTACTGGGTAACGCCGACGGCACTTTTCAAAACACGATCGACTACGCCACGACGGGCAGGAATCCGCTGTCCATCACCTCCGGTGACCTCAACGCCGACGGTATTCTCGATCTGGCCGTGGTGAACAGTTCAGGTGACGCGGCGATTCTGCTGGGCAACGCGAACGGGACATTTCAACCGCCGATTAACTATTTCGTCCGAATCCAGAACGACGGCCTTGCCTTTGGCCCTAAAGGGCTCGCCATCGGCGACCTCAACGGCGATGGGAAAGCCGATCTGGTGGCCGGAAACAGCCTGCTGCTGGGCAGCGGTGACGGAACTTTTCCCAACCACCGACTCTTCACTTACCTTTCTTTGGTGTTCGGCACGACTTTCTCCCCGACCATGGCCGAGCACATCGCAGCAGGCGATCTCAACGGCGACGGCAATATCGACCTCGCTGTATCCATTGGCAACGCCACGGCGATCCTGTTCGGCAGCGGGAACGGTTCATTCCTGCCGCCCGTGCGGCTCACCCCGCCGACGGCAACGGGTCTGTCCACCGCCTCCCATCGGGTCGGTTTGGTAGACATGGACGGCGACGGCGATCTCGATCTAGTAACACTCCACGTGCATCAAGCAGGGGGCGGGATCGCCGTCTGGCGCAACAACGGTGCCGCCACCTTTAGTGCGCCTGTGGTGCGCTATGTGCCGTTTCCACTGTACGACACAAGTACGCTAGGGCCGGACTTGGATATCAGCGACTTAAACGGAGACGGCTTCCCCGATGTCGTGGTCACCGACACCGGGCTGAACAATACCGACAGCACCTCCTCCGGCGGCGTGAGCGTCATGCTGGGTATTGGCGACGGCTCGCTGGCGGTGCCCATACGCTACCCCACCAGTCCACGCCAAGGGGCAACTCGCGTGTCATTGGCCGACCTGAACCGAGATGGGCGGCCGGAGATCATTACCCTGACGACTCCGCTTGGGGGTCCCACGTCTCGCGCCGTGGCCGTGTTCACGAACAACGGCGATGGCACTTTCGGGCCCGCCCGGATGTTCGATTACGGCGGTTTTCAAGCGGTGTTCGTGGCCGCGGGCGACTTCAATGGCGATGGCGCGGCGGACATCATCGTTCCCGATGGCGGCAGCAACACGTTTAACATCATCTTCGCCGGCGATGGGCCAGCCCTTGTGACCAACGCGCCGGTGACTGTGGTGGCCCTAGATCTCAACCCGCTTGTCGGCGCGACGTTCACTGCGACGGTGGCTACCTTCATCGATGACAACCCGTTCGGCGAGGCCGGCGATTTCACCGTCATGATTGATTGGGGCGACGGGCAAACTTCCATGGGCTCGGTTCGCGACAATCCACTCGGCGGCTTCGAAGTGATCGGCTCGCACACCTATGCCGCTGGCGGCATGTTTGCAACGACGATCACAGTCCGAGAAACCGGCCAAGGCACGCATCTCGCAATCGCTGCGGCCCGCGTCAGTGCCACCGATCAACCGCTGACCGCTGCCGGACGGGTGTTCGAGTCCATGGCAGAGATCCCCTTCACGAGCGTCGTGGCGACGTTTACCGATGCCAACCCCAACGGCAGTAGTGGTGACTTCAGCGCTCTGATTCATTGGGGCGACGGCCAGAGCTCTGCCGGCACCATCGTCGCCGTTGCTACGGGCGGCTTCCACGTCATCGGCACGCATACCTATGCCAATCCAGGCAGCTTCCCTGTGCAGGTCGAAATCCTCGATATCGGCGGCAGCAGCGCGACCGCCAACAGCACCGCGCAGGTGGCGCCGCGAGTCAATCAAGCACCCGTGGCAATCGGCGACGCGTACCTGACC
Organism: Pirellulaceae bacterium; assembly: GCA_041746275.1. Lineage (GTDB taxonomy): Bacteria > Planctomycetota > Planctomycetia > Pirellulales > Pirellulaceae. The sequence continues at coordinate 1,911 of JBGTHH010000582.1, forward strand.
AGCGAAGATACGCTGCTGGTAGTTCCCGCAGCCCTGGGAGTCCTAACCAACGATACGGACTTCGACGGTGACACGCTGAGCGCGGTACTCATCACGCCGCCTGCACATGGCCATCTTAACTTCTCCGCCGACGGGTCGTTTACGTATCTGCCAGCGGCGAACTACTTCGGCAGCGATAGCTTTTCCTATGTCGCCCATGACGGCAATGCGAACAGCCTGGTTTCCACGGTGACGATCGTTGTCCGGCCAGTGAACGACGGGCCACTCGCCATCGACGACACTGCCGAGACCGACGAAGACACGCCGGTCGTGATCCATGTGCTCAGCAACGACAGGGGAGTCGACGGAACCATCAATCCGACCAGCGTGGTCTTCACGAGCCTGCCGAGCCACGGCATCGTGCAGGCCGATGCCATCAGCGGCGCGCTCACCTACACACCGGCAGCCAACTTCTTCGGCTCCGACAGCTTGCGTTACAAGGTTCGAGACGTCAACGGCGAACTGTCCAACGAAGCGGTGGTGTCGATCACGGTGCGGCCCGTCAACGATCTGCCCATCGCCCGCAACGACCAGTACTTGACCAGCGAAGACACACCGCTGATCATCGCCGCGGCCTCGGGCCTGCTCGCCAACGATACTGACGCCGATGGGGACATTCTGACAGTGTTTATCCTGTCGCTCCCCGCACATGGAACCCTGACAATCCAGGACGACGGCTCTTTCTCCTATGTTCCGGCGGCTGACTTTTCCGGCCTCGATAGCTTCCGGTATGAGGCGCGGGACGCACTGAGTGCGTCGAGCCCAGTGACGGTGTTAATTTTTGTTCAGCCCGTCAACGACGCTCCGGTCGTCACTCCGATTCCTGACAGGGTGATCGACGAAGGCAGCCCCTTCACGGGCTCTGGATCGTTTAGCGATGCGGATCCAAACGATACCTGGACGGCCACGGTCGACTATGGCGATGGCACAGGCGCTGAGCCTCTGGCGCTGGTCGGCACCAGTTTTGCCCTCCAGCACAGCTACCTCGACAGCGGCGAGTACTTCGCAACCGTCCAAGTTGTCGACCGAGGTGGCATGACAGGTCTGGCCAGCTTCAAGGTCACCGTACGGAATCTCGCCGCGACGGTGCAAGCAGGCCCCGACCTGGTCGCCAGTGAGGGCGGATTGATCAGCATTCTGGCGAGCTTCGCTGATCCTGGCCTGCTCGACACGCACACGGCCACGGTCAACTGGGGCGACGGCACGGCGACCCAGAGCATTGCGGTCCGAGAATCCGGTGGCACCGGGACGGTCTTTGCAAGTCACTCCTATGCCGATGACGGCCTGTATGTGGTGACTGTGACCGTGACGGACGATGAAGGCGCAACCGGTGCCGACACTCTGACCGCGACGGTGGGCAACCTGGCACCGCAGGTCCAAGCCGGCCCGGATCGCACGGTCGACGTTGGACAGCTTCTTGCTCTGCCGTACCTCTATACCACGGAGCAATTCGTTGCCGGTTTTGACACGCTCACGTTCCAAGCACTAGCCGGTTCCTTTATGGATCCCGGCGCGCTCGACCGTCACACCGCAACCATCGATTGGGGCGATGGCACTATAGAAAACGTGTCCGTGGACGAACGCACGTTTAGCCCGCAAAGCTTACCAGCTCGAACGGTCGGGTCCGTGGCTGGTACACACCGCTACCAAACTAGTGGAACCTTTAATGTCTTGATCACGGTTACCGACAATGCCGGAGACGCAGGCTTCGACAGTTTTACAGTCGTGGTGAATCCATCGACCCATGTCCCACCCATACTTTCGATTGCCGGTGACAGCGCGACCAGCGAAGGCGAACTCTACTTGCTCACGCTCTCGGCAAGTGGCCCCGGCTCGGATACGGTTATCGGTTGGACCATCAATTGGGGCGACGGCACAATCGAGACAGTGGTTGGCAATCCCCCTGGCGTGACGCACACGTATCGGGACGGTCCGCAAACCTTCATGATCTCGGCTTCGGCCACCACCGCGGCGGGCACATTCAATACCAGCGCACTCTCCGTGGACGTTAACAACGTTGCCCCGTCTGACCTGAGCATTTCCTTCGTCTCCACGACTACCAGCGTTGGAGGAACGGTCTCCCTTACCGGCGCTTTCTCGGATCCCGGCACGCTCGACACGCATACCGTGCTAATCAACTGGGGTGATGGAAAGACGGACCAGGTGCAGCTTGACGCAAATGTCCTCAGCTTTTCCGAGCTGTCGCATAGCTATCTCGCAACTGGGTCTTTCCAGGGCGCGGTCAGGGTGCTGGACAAGGATGGTGATCTCTCCGAAAGCCAGATGTTCGTAATCAACGTGGGCGGTTCCATCCACGTGCTCAATCCATCCGTCTGCGGCGCGCTCACGCTGTCAGGCAACGCTTCGATCAACATCAACGGGCCCGTGATCGTCAACTCAAATTGCGCGAGCAAGGCAATCTCGGCGAGCGGCAACTCTCGGATCGTGGCCAGTCGAGTCGACGTAGTGGGCGGCGTGCAGTTGACCGGCAACAGCCGCATCTCGTCATCCGTCCATACGGTTTCCTCGCCAAGCACCGATCCCTTTGCCGCCATGGGGGCACCCGTGGGTGGCGTAACACGGGGCTCCTTTAGCTGCGGCGGCAAGAGCAAACAAACAATTCCGCCGGGAGTCTATACGAAGATCACCGTCTCGGCTAACTGCGAGCTCACGATGCAGCCTGGCGAGTACGTGATCAAGGGGAGCGGCCTGAGCGTGACAGGCAATGCCCGTGTCATCGGTGCCGGCATCATGATTTACAATGCCGGCAGCAATTTCCCAAACGCCGGCGGCACATTCGGCAGCATTCTGATCAGCGGCAATGGCGTAGTCGAATTAACCCCACCCTCCAGTGGTCCCTACCACGGAGTGACGATATTCCAGGCACGCGGCAACAGCCGCCCGTTCGATTTGGCGGGAAACGCGTCTGGGATAAAGGGAGTCATCTACGCCCCGGCAGCCCGAGTTAAACTCACCGGCAACGGACAACTGGGAATGACCCTGTTCGTCGATCGGTTGGATCTGAACGGCAATGCTGCCATTACGCTGACTGCGGCCGACGAACCGCCGATTTCCGAGCCCAATGCCGTGTTACCCTCTAGCGCAGCGTCCCACCGCATCGACCTGCTGACCGTGATCATGCACGAGTTGGGTCACTTTCTGGGTCGAGAGGATGTCTTCGCGGCCAGCTCGAACGAATTGATGTCCGCCTTCTTGCCAACCGGTATCCGGCGTTTGCCAGTGGCCGAATCAGGCATCACTTTCAGTCCCCTGGACGTCAATCGCGACGGTGTCATCTCGCCTCTCGATGCGTTGCTGGTCATCAACGCTCTGGATGTCGCTGGAACCAGACAAGTCGTCACCGGTTCGCCCCTCGTCGCGTTCGATGTCAACGCGGATGGTTTCGTTTCGCCCCTCGATGTGATTGTGATTATCAATTCGTTGAACGCGCCGACATCGTCATTACTGGGGGAGGGGGAAGCGCCGGTCGACGCGACGATCAACCGACCAGGCACGTCACAACGACTTGCGTATCTCGCGGATCGGCAGCCGTTGACATCGCCAGATGCGACTCGAGTACTTGCCGCCGAAACACGGCGATCTCCGACACGCAAGGATGATGTCGCCTGGCGAAAATTCTCGCCCTGCCATCCAGGCACTCAGGAAGACTTGCTCGATGCCCTCGCCATTGACGATCGTCTCGCCGATCGTGTTGAGTCAGCCGTCGATCTCTGGTTCCGACAACTTGGCGAGTAATCGATTCGGCGAAGCGGCAGTGCGTGAGACCTTACACGAAGCGAACACGAGTCGGTCGATGCGGTAATCGCAAAGTCGCGTCAAGCTACGCCAATAGATCGTGGACCACTTCGCCATAGACGTCGGTCAACCGGAAGTCTCGACCGGCATGTTGGTACGTCAGCTTGGTGTGATCCAGCCCCAACAGATGCAGCATCGTGGCATGTAAGTCATGGACATGCACCTTGTTCTCCACGGCGTAGTAGCCGTACTCGTCGGTCTGCCCATAGACGAGCCCCGGTTGGATACCACCTCCGGCCAGCCACATCGTGTAGCCCTGCGGATTGTGATCGCGTCCATTGTCGCCTTGTGCGACGGGCGTGCGTCCGAATTCGCCGCCCCAAAGCACGAGCGTATCACGCAGCAGCCCGCGACTTTTCAGATCCGCCAACAGCGCGGCGATCGGCTGATCGACCTCCAAAGCATTCTTGGCATGATCTCGCCGCAGCTCGCTGTGCTGATCCCATTTGTAACTGTGTGTGCATTGGACAAAGCGCACGCCCCTTTCCACAAACCGACGAGCCATCAGGCACTGCCGCCCGAAATTACGCGTCTGGGGATTGTCGAGCCCATACAACGCTTGAGTCGCGGCGGTCTCCTGGCTGACATCCTGCAACTCGGGTGCGGCGGATTGCAAGCGAAACGCCAACTCGAACGAGTTGATTCGTGCCTCCAAAGCTTGGTCCGGACCGGTGAGCGCGAAGCGATCGCGATTCATTTCGCCAATCAAGTCCAACTCCGCGCGTTGCAAGGCACGAGGTAACTTGTCCGCGTTATCGATGAAGGGAATCTTGGCCTGGTCGGACGAAATGCTGGCGTTACCCAGCGGCACACCCTGATAATCGGCGGGCAAGAAGCCGGAATTGTAAGCCGTGACGCCGCCATGGGTCAGCGTCGGGCACATCGTGATAAATCCCGGCAGATCCTGGTTCTCACTTCCCAAGCCATAGGTGATCCACGAACCCATGCTAGGTCGCACAAACGTATCGCTGCCCGTATGCAGCTCGAGCAACGCGCCGCCGTGTCGCGAATTCGAACAGTGCATGGAGTTGATCAGGCAGAGATCGTCCACACGTCGGGCGACGTGCGGGAAGAGCTCGCTGACCCAGGCTCCCGACTCGCCGTAACGGGCGAACTGAAATGGCGACTTCAGGAGATTGCCCGTCGGTGCCGAAACCACTCGCGGTTTGGCGAACGGCAAGGGCTGGCCATGATCGCGGGCGAGTTGAGGCTTGTAGTCAAACGTGTCGACTTGCGAAGGACCGCCATGCATGAAGAGGAAGATGACGCTCTTGGCTCGCGGCACGTGATGTGGTGCCTTCGCGGCCAATGGGTTCGCCCGCGTTTCGTCAGCCAATAGCGAGGCCAGCGCCAAACCACCAAAGCCAGC
>JBGTHH010000583.1:0-10181 GCA_041746275.1 Pirellulaceae bacterium
CCGGAGTGGTCGGAGCTTCGATGGTTGTGGCGAGCGTGGGAGGCTGCGCATCGCGCAGGCCGATCGTCGCCAACAGGCCGATATCGGGGTAACGCAAATGGGCCACCGCCAAGACGACCAGTCCGGCGATCACTCCCACCATGCCGATGAGTACTGTCCAAGAACCATCGCCATCGGGGCGGCGAGTGCCAAAGAGGAGCGAGGCGATAAATGACACCACTCCCAGGCCGATGATGACGCCAGCTACGATCGCGATCGATCGAGCCTCGCGCACGCTGGCGCGGAACTCGACTTCCGCCGACTCGTTCACCGTGGCGGATGTCGCCACGGCGAACTTGGGTAGCGCGGCAACTTCCAGAGGGACGGCGCCTTGATCGAATCGGTAGACCACCACGTCATGGGATTTGCGCAAACCCTGCAACAAATCACCTCGCTGCATTTCCCGAACAATGGTGTCGATACGCCGTATGGCCGGCGCGCCGCCCGTCGAGACGGTGTGGGCGGGGTCATCCGGGATTCCCATACTGAGGCTGGCATCCACCAGGACGATGGCCCGCGAGTTCTTGATCAGTTGCCGCTCGGAGCGTCTTTCTAGATCGAGGAAATAGAACAGAATGCCAACGAAGGCCAACACGCGCAGGGCCAGCAAGCCCCATCGCAACGTTTTTGGCAATTCAATCGCGTCGAAGTAATAGGTGATCGCTATGTAAGCGATGACGATGGCGCACAGAACGATTAGCAATAACCAGTGCCACCACTGCGTCATGACTTGCAGCCGGGCAAACTGATGATAGACGGCGGTATCGTCCACCGCTAACAGAAGTGCGTTCATCATCGGGCCCCACCTCGCGCGGGATGATAGCTCGCGGAGTAAGCCAGGAGCTGCTCGCCGAGTAACAGAGCGATCAACAGGCACATCAGCAGGAAACTCCGGTTGTAGCCCGCTTGTTGCATGAGGTCATACGCATATTCATCCACTTGGCGAAACTTGATCGGCAGGGGCTCGAGTCGTTTCAGCAGATCCGACCCACTCACCAAGGCCAAATCGCCCACGCTCGGATCGGCATTCAACGCGAATCGTTGGACCTCGAAGGTTCCCTCTCGCGTTGGAGTCCAGGCTTCATAGATCCCCACGCGATCGACGACATTGGGATCGCTCGGCACATTCGCGCGTTCCAGCGTGGCCAGCAGGACCTTCGCATCGGGCTGGACGGGCTCGGCGACACGTTCCACAACCACCGTTTCATCCGCGATGGGACTCGGTGCGACGAACGACACTTCGTTGAGATACTTGTCGGGATTCAAGGTCAGCGCGATGGGAGATCCCACGACGCGCGAGTCATCTTGTTGACCCGATGAGGCCAAGTACGCATGCAACTTGAGCGTCGCGACAACAAAGCTCGGATCGTTCGCCCAATTATTCCATTCGGGTGCCAGCGTCGTCAGGAAGGCGATCACGCGACCGTCACCCAATCGACGTTCCACGGCGAGTGGATCGCCGTTGCGGAGCCGCGCGAGAATTTCGACCGGCGCGTTAGGGGCTGGAGTCCACGCGACTGGCGGTTGCAAATAGCGTCGAATGGCAACCAACCGGATGAAAGGATTCCGTTCACCGAGAAAGATGCTGAAGATGGGATGATTCGTCACCTCGAAATCGGGCACGTTCTCGACTAATTCCAAAGGGAGATCAAAGGCACGCTCCAACGGCAATGGAAAGAATCCCTCACCGCCACGATACAGACGCTCGGTATAGAAAGTTTGATTCACTTGTTCGCCGACAAAAATTCCTAATCCACCCCCGCCGCGAACATAGCCTTCGATGTTCTCGATCGCTCGCTCGTCGAGTCGCGCTACGTCTAACAAATAGATGGCGCGGTAACCGCGGAGCGTCTCGGGTGTCGTATCACGCAAGAACGTCGGCGGCTGGATATCGGGACGAATTCCCGTATTGGTCCGTTGACCCGGTTGAAAGGCCGTGGCCAGGAAGTAGGCGTGTTGTTGCTCGAGACTTCCGTCAATCAACAGCACGGGATCGCCATCGGTGATGTGAATCACGCACCAGCCACGGTTGTCGGCGGAGACAGCATCGTCAGTCAACATTGCTTCGACCACATGCGGGCCGGGTTGGGGGAAGTACACTTGCACGCGGCGGGTCGCCGTCTCGCCTGGTGGAATCAGGTCGATCAGGACGGTGGGCGGTTCGTCCAATTTGGCGACAACCTGGCCAGGTTCGCCGACCGCCACGGCGGTGGGATCGTAGAAGTGGGTGCGCACCTTGACCTGCACGTTGTTGGCCACGGTCTCGCCGTGATTATGTACGGAGACGTTGACGAACAGCGGCACGCCCGCGGCCTGCGTACCCGGTTCCGGGCGGACTTCGGTGAGGCTGAGATTGGCTTCACGCTTGTCGACACAGCGCACGAAGTGCATTTCCGCAGCCCGCTCGTTCGTCACTCGCAACAATTGCAATAACTCGCTGGGCGATTCCCACTCCTTCTCGCGAAAGTCCGAGAGGACATAGACCAGATTGTTCTCGTCCCGGTTCTGCTCCAGCAACTGATTGAGCACGGCCAGCGCTGAACGCGGCCCCGCCGACAGTTGCGTGACTTCCATCTGGCGGCGTTTCTCTTCGAGTGACACGTCAAAGTTGGAGTCCACGATTTCGGCATTCAAGTCAGCCATCCGTGTGACATCCAAGCCGTCTGCAACGGGATTGGCTGCGTCGCGATTGGCGGCGGCCGCCGCCCGTGAGAAGCGAATCACCGTGAACTTTTGCTGCGAGTCTTGCCCTTGGGCTTGACTCGCGATCTCGCCGATCGCCTGCTTGGCCTTGTCAAAGGCAGTGGCTCCGCCGATACGTTCCGACATCGAGTAGCTGTCGTCGAGCAAGACAAAGTGGTGCGTGGTGGTCGCGCCAAAGATGGCTAACCACTGCTTCTGCGTGATCCACTGGGCCAGCATTCCCACCACCAATGCCATGGCCGCCATCCGCATGAGCAGCAGCAGAAACTGCTTGAGCCAAATCCAGCGACGGTGCTTCTTGTAGCTGCGCAGCAAGAAGTCCATGGCGGCCCACTGCACGCGCTGTTGCCGCATCATGTTGATCAAATGGATCAACAGCGGTACCAACGCCAGTAGGAATCCCCAGGTCAGGGCTTGATGGACAAACGTCATGATCAGTTCTTGCGATGCATTCCCAAACGTGTGCTTAAATAGGTGGCCAACGCGGCATCCAACGGTTCACTCGTGCGGATCAACGCATAGTCAATGACGTGCCTCGCACAACCCCGCCGGATCTCCACCAAAAACTCTTGAAGTGCCTGCAAATAGCCTTCCCGCAAGGCTCGTGGATTGCAGTTCAGATGTTCCAACGATTCCAATCCCTCGAAACGCGTGGAACCCGTGAAAGGAAAATCCAGCTCGTCGTCATCCAAAATGTGGAACACCATGACATCGTGACCTTGTCGCCGTAGTAGGCTCAGGCCGCGCAGCGTGGTTTGAGGATCGGTGAGCAAATCAGAGATGACGATCATCATGCCGCGGCGATGGTAGGTCTCGGCCACCTGCCGGAAGATCGAGTGCAGGTCGGTCTTGTCGCGAGGGTTGGTGTTCGCTAGCGCCTTGATCACGGCCTGCAAGTGATTCCGCTTGCTGCGCACCGGGACTTGGTTGCGAATCTGTTCATCGAACGACACGCAGCCCACGGCATCCTGCTGTTTCAGCACGAGATACGCGAGGCTCGCGGCCACCGTACAGCCATAGTCGTACTTGTTCAGCGGACCGTTGCCATAGCTCATACTGGCCGAGGTATCGACCAGCAACGTGCAGCGCAGATTGGTATCCTCTTCGTATTGCTTGATAACCAACCGATCTTGTCGCGCCCAGACCTTCCAGTCCACGTGTCGCAAGTCATCGCCGACCGCGTATTCGCGATGCTGTACGAACTCGACCGACTGGCCAAAGTAAGGGCTGCGATGCAGTCCCGCCAGAAAGCCCTCGACGATATGCCGGGCCCGAAGTTCCATCCGCGAAATGCGTTTGATGGCCTCAGGATGCAAAAATCTTTTGGAATCGGCCATCGGTGGTCAGTTCATCTTCCTTGGTGGGAGTCACAGTCAGCAGTCGGTCGATAATGTCGTCTTGGGTCACGCCATCGCTTTCGGCCGCGAAGTTGACGACCAGACGATGTCGCAGTACTGGCTTGGCGAGCGCCTGGATGTCGTCGGTGGACACGTGCGTCCGCCCGTGCAACAACGCGCGGGCCTTACCACCTAAAATCAGAAACTGCACCGCTCGCGGACCAGCGCCCCAGCCCACCATCTCCTCGACAAACTCCGGCACGCCCGGACTGCGCACGCGGGTCTGTCGGACCAACGATAACGCATAACGGATGACGTGATCCGAGACCGGAACTTCGCGAACGATCCGCTGCAGGTCCAGGATTTCCTCGCCCGTCAACACAGCTTGGACCGAGTCGTGCTGCACGGCGGTGGTGCGGCGGGCGACCTCAAACTCCTCGGCGAAGCTGGGGTAATGCACGAAGACTTTGAACATGAAGCGATCCTGTTGGGCTTCCGGCAGCGGATAGGTGCCTTCCTGTTCGATCGGGTTCTGCGTGGCCAACACAAAGAACGGATCGGTCAACTTGTGCTGAATCCGCCCCACGGTGACCTGCCGCTCCTGCATCGCCTCGAGCAAGGCCGCTTGGGTCTTCGGCGGCGTACGGTTGATCTCGTCCGCCAAGATCACGTTCGAGAAGAGGGGCCCTTCGAGAAAACGCCGTTCGCGAGCTCCCGTCGAGCGATTTTCCTCGATGATCTCCGTTCCCGTGATATCCGCCGGCATCAGATCGGGCGTGAACTGAATGCGGCTGAACGAAAGATTCAGCGTCCGCGAAAGCGTGCTGATGAGCAAGGTCTTGGCCAAGCCCGGCACACCTTCCAGCAGGCAATGTCCGCGACTGAACAAACAGATCAGCAGCTCTTCAATGACTTCCTGTTGCCCAACAATAATCTGCGAGAGCTGTTCGGTGATCTTTCGCCGAGCCTCGCCGAGCTTGTGGATAGCCGATTCGTCGATGGCGGAAGGCTCGGAATGGTGACCGTCGGTGGTCATGGGCTTCACCTCGGGGGTTGGACGGCGGCGGGTTCGGAACGTGCTGAGTGGGAAGGGCTGTCGCGGATGATTGAATTATAAGGCTTGACCGGGCATTTCCGCCTGTCGACTGGCCACGTTCTCGCCTGCGTCATCGAGGCACTCTCTTCACGAGTCTAGCTCCTACTTTGTGCCTGCCTAGTTTACGTGCGCCGCATACTTTACAACAAGGCGGGCGACTATTCGGCGGGGATGTCCCCAAACAGATCTACCTCGGCAGGGTCGGTTTCTCGCTGCCACACGCGAACGAACGAGCGCACCAGCGATTTCAACAGGCTGGACCTGGCGCTGAGACTCGACGCACTGCCGGTTTGAGCGGGGGGCTCGGGTGGGATCGGCGCATCGGTGAACGTGAGCGTGAAAGTTCGACCGGGAAGCGACAAGCTCGAGGTCTTGGCCACCGGATCCGAGACGATGTTGAACTCGTTGGCCTGCGTGGGGATATGATCCTTTTCCAGCAGAATCCGACCATTCCGCCGATCGATGCACAGGATTGAAGCTTGATCGCTATTCTGAGACGATCGAATCGCCTGTTCGGAGGACTTGCTGCGGACAAACCAAAGCGCGGGGGAGTTGGCTGGTTGGTTGATCACAAAGCCGTGTTCCTGAACGAAAGCCGGCAGCGGCCATGCCTTCTGGCCGGTTTTGCGATCAAAGGCATACATCCGGCCGGTAACCAACGGTGCGTTGAAGGGTGCGACGGTGCGCACGCGGCCTTCGGTGGTGGTCAACCGAGTGACATCCGTATTCGCAACCACGAAGTATTGGTCGCCGCTGAGGAGTACTTGGATGGATTGCAAATGCTCTTCCGCCTCGAGTCGCGTCCGCACGATGACTTGCTCACCGGTTAACGAGCGAATTACGAAACGCCCGTTCACATCGAGCAAAGCCAACTCGCTTCCGCCAATCAAGGTTCCCTTCGCTCCCTGACTCACCTCCTCCGACCAAATATCGCGTTCTTCCCAAATGTCCCGCAGATACAGACGGGAGCGTTCTCCATTCGTATCCCAGGCCAAGACATTTCGAGATGCGAATGTCCAGCGGTTGGCAACTGCGGGAAGATGCCGCTGTCCCAATAGTTTCCCATCGGCGGCGCGATAAACTTGAGCCGTATCCGCATTGGGCGAGACCACCAAGACGAACTCGGTATCCCCGACGATCGTCGAACCCGCTTCCAGTCCACTTTGCGACCACACCAATTGACCGCTCAGGGGATCGACGCACATCAACGTTCGGCTGCGCTGATAAAAGATCCCATGTTGGTTCACGGGGCCCAGGGAGCTGATGGCGCGGCCGGAGCTATCCAGGTTGCTGCGAACGGGCTTGGCGGTTGGATCAAACGGGGGCCGGACAGGACGTTCTCGCTGCAGTTCCTGCGTCTGCGAGGTGACCGGAATCCGCCATCGAACCGGTTCGTTACTCGAACGAGAATTCTTCAGCAGGTCGATACCCAGTAGATCAGCACCGAAATACGCCACTCCCAGATGCCCCAGCAAGTGGACCTGATCCAGACCATTCTGTTGTACGCGTTCAAGGGTGACTTCGAGGATCTTCTGTCCGTTACTGTTGCGCCCCACGATCGAATTAAATCGCGTGTCGAAGCCGAAGGTGAGCGGCGCCCGCGGCAGATTTCTCGACGAATACACCGGCAGTGTGATGAGTCGCGAGAGCGACTCGGAGGTGTTTTGTCCCGATTGCTCGTCGGCTCGCACGTGTCCCCAGGGCCAGGTCGCCGAATCGTCAAAACCTTCCTTAAGCGTCGGATTCGCTCGAGCATCGGCGAGCAACTCGCTACCCGTCTTTTCCAGGTAGCAGACCTGTTCGGCCCAGTGGCTGCCGAGCTCGCGATAAAGTCGCGCGGCCAGTTCCAACTCTCCCGATTGAGTGTAGATGACACTCAGTCGCGCGGTGGCTTTGCCTCGGATGGCCTCGTCGCCCGAATCGCGAAGTGGCACCAACAGCCACTCGGCTTCCAATAGTCGGTTCGCCTGCAGCAATTGGTCGGCTAAGGCCAATCGCAGGAGCGCGTTGTTGGCATGGAAACTATAGTGCTCGACATCGCGAGCCAGTTCGATGAGCGAACGTGTGTCGGCCGTAGCGACCCGCTCTGCGATCCACGCATCCAAACGTGCCACAACCGCCGGATCGCCTTGATCGTAAAGCTGCGCCAGTCGCGCTTGAATCCAACGCTCCATGCGGACGGACCAACCGGGACTCTGCTCGACCATCCACGGTTCGCTCGCCTCCTCGCCGTTGCGGGAACTCACGTGGGTATCGGAGAGCGCGATATACGCATCGACGGCGTCCTTGAGTTCGCCCGCTTCATGCAATCCATGCGCGGTGACTCGCCAGTACTCGGCCAACTGCGATGGCAGATCGATCAACGGCTGAATCCGTGGAGCGAGTTCGCGGTGTGCCGTGAAGTCCTGTTGGAGCGCGGTTAAGAAAGTCGACACGAGCAGGCCGCGAACGTCGTTATCTTCGGGATCGAGTTCGTGGGCGCGTTGGAGCGACGCGACGGCCTCGCTGATCTTGCCGTCGTGCAGCAACAATTCGCCTTGGCGTGCGATCGCCCAGGCATCATCGCCAGCTTTTTGCAAACGCTGGGCGACGAGTTGTCGTAGCGGCTCAATCTGGTAGTAGGCGGCGACGGCACCTGCCGAGTGGGAGATGACCTCATTCTGATACGAGATCAAGTTGCCCAACGGGTGTGGTGTGCGCGTCCGTTCGACGATCACGCCGTCGTCGATCGAAATCTTCAAAAGGTGCGAGGTCGTGGTCGGCAGGAAATAGAAGTTGCCACTGGGAAACCCGCGTCCGCTCGGCATCTCGCCTTGATCAAGCTGCAATGCCAATGGCTCCTGCCACACGGGCTGACCATTCTTCATATCCAAGGCGACGATTCGATGCTTACAGATCACCAGCGCTTTGTCGCCATGGATACAGCCGACGTAGAGCGCATCGGCCAACTGATCTTGTCGCGAGGCCGTCCAGCGGGGCCGACCAGGAGCCAAATCGAGATCGAGGCAAACGAGTTTGCCGTCGTCGATCGGTGTCAACAACACCGCGCCCTTGCTGATCGTCACCGACGAGTCCATCCAACGACTCGCCGAGAGATCCGGTCGAGTCATAAAGGGCCGCCCGAGCCCAAAGGCATTGTTGGGTTTGGGCTGCTCGTATTGATAGCCCCACAGCAGCGATCGTGTCGCCAAGTCGACTGCCACGACTGCACCCGCCGAGGTCGGACAGATCAGCACGCCATCGGCATAGGATGGCGTGGCACCGGCCAGACGGCGTGTCACGTCGTGTTGAATCGTGTAGCTGTCGACATGGGCCAATTGCTGGGACCACTCTTGTTTGCCCGTATGCGGATCGAGCGACACCAGTCGAATCTCGCCATGCAACTCGGCCAAGACAAAGAGTTGCCCCGATAACGGGAGCGGCACACCGAGAAAGAACGCGCCGGCAAGTTTGGGTTCGTCCAACCCCGTGTCGCCGCCGATCATCCAACGCAACGAGCCTTGGCGGCTGAGATCGAGGGCCACCAATTGATTGAAGGTCGCCGGAGCATCCGGATTTCGAAAGCGAATGCCGCCCTGTGCCGGCATGAAGGCTCCGCCCATCATGCTCGCGTAGCGCAAGTTGTCCAGCATGAAGACCGACTTGCCATCGCTGCTGACCTGGCCATACGGGACGTCTTGCCACAGTCGCTGGAACAACTTCTCGCGGCGCACGCCCAGCTCATCCGCTCCCGAACTCGGCTGATTCGTTAACGAGACATCCTCGTAGGAGGCGTTCCACCAGGGATACACCCAGACTCGCTTGCCCGTCTGGAAATCGATCGCGAGTAAGCGTTCGGGGGTGCGCATCAACACCAAATTCGACACCGCCAGTGGATGGAGACTGGGGAGCGCCGCGACGCGTTGTTCCGCTTTATCCACGCGCAACTCTTCAATCAAACTTTCGTCGGTCGGATCGGACGCCGTGGGCACGCGCCAGCGAAACGTTGGCAGTGGCATGTCGCCGGGACTGTCTCCATTGCGGGCCGCATTGCCGCGGAAAATCAACCACTCGCGGGCAAAGCCTGACTGTTGGGACCGACCACCACCGAACTTGCTTGCGAGCCAGGCCGGAGCTTCTTCGGAGGAGGGCAGGGCCGTGATGCGTTGACCGCCCAGTTGAATGTCGATCTTGGGGAACTTCACTCGAACGCCGTCGAGCGTAGCGAGTGCTTGAGTCGGTCGATCCGCGCCGGTCCAACACGCGGCAAGCAGCAGTGAGAGTTCTGGCTCGAAGCGACGAGCGGCCGCCGGCGCTCGAAGCAATCGCTCGAAGCACATGGCCGCAGCCAGGGGCTGGCCGCGATCGAGTTGGATGCGTCCCAAGAGCAACGAGGCTTCATAGCCCGCGGCGGTGTGGAAATACTTCCGTGTGACTTCGGCCAGCTTAACCATGTCTCCATCAGCTACCGCCGTTTCCAACAGCGCCTTGGCTTCGGCACCGAATTGCAACTCGTATAACTCTCGACCGGCTTGCGGCAGTTGTCCCAGCAGATTCTGAGCTTCGGTCTTGAGGCTGGAACGAACGATGGAGCCAGCAAAAGGGCCGATGAAGAAGTCTTGAGTCACGTCCGCCAAGATCGCATCGGCTTCTTGCTGTTCGGCCAATAAGCTGCCAAGTGACGTGACGGCATCCCCATAGCGTTTCTCTTCGATCGCCTTGACGGCGCGCGAGAGGTGCTGTCGGAACGTGCGCGGAGCGGGCAGGAACGCGGTTCCGAGTGCGTCATCTTGTGCGACTGACGCCGCCTGAGGCAGGCCGAAAAGCGTCATGCCAACCCCGAGAATTACCGCAAACGTCAGACAGCGGGCGTTTTTCTGCATCGGAAAGGACTTCTTTTCTGAGGGTGTCACGTCGCGAGGAAATCGCCGAATCGGGCTGTCGGCAGGGAGCGAGCTGGCTCGAAATCCAGCGGAATTACAAGGTCGGTCGCTGGGATGCACCATGGTTATCCTTCATTTCGAGCC
>JBGTHH010000584.1:0-8919 GCA_041746275.1 Pirellulaceae bacterium
GACGGTGTATCCCCAACGCATCGCCACCGCACTCGACGAGATCGCCAGTTACGCCGATGGAATTGGTCCGTCGATGTCGTACATCGTACTCGGTCGAGACTCAGCGGGAAAACCATTGCTCAGCCCGGTCGTTGCCGAAGCACATCAGCGCGGCCTGTTGGTTCATCCCTACACGTTGCGTGCCGATGTGGTGCCCGCCTACGCCGAGAACTTTGAACAGCTCGTGCGAATCTTCTTGGACGATGCCGGGGTGGACGGCCTGTTCACCGATCATCCCGACCGAGCCGTGACAGTACGCAATGAACTCGGCCCATGAGAGCGACTCAATGGGCGGAAATCCACGAGTTGATGTCGGCCACGGAATCATCATCCTGATTGCCGGGTGGCACCAGATCGCGTAGGTCGATGGCGGGATCGCACAGTTCGGCCAGCGATTCAATCACGCGATCGGGCGTGAAAGGACTGTGCCGCAGATCATCCCGGCACGTGCCGCCCGACAAGACCAGGATGGTGCGATATCCCATTTGAACGCCGCCCAGGATATCGGTCTCCAACGTGTCGCCGATCATGACGGTTTCCGACGCCGTCAGCCCGAGATCCTTTCGTGCCGCTCGCATCATGACGGGACTCGGCTTACCCAAACTCATGGCCTTCTTCCCCGTCGCGGTTTCGAGAAACGCCACCGTCGCACCGCAACCGGGACGCGTTCCGGTGTTGGTCGGACAACTCGGATCGAGATTCGTCGCGATCAATTTGGCACCGTCCAAGATGAGTTGCACCGCCAACTCCAGCATCTCCCACGTCACGGTTCGACACTCGCCTACAACGACGTAATCCGGTGAGTGATCGACGATGGCGTATTCATTCTGATGCAGCGCGTTGAGCAAACCTCCTTCGCCGATGACAAACGCCGTGCCCCGCGGCTTCTGCTGAGCCAGAAAGCGGGCGGTGGCCATGGCGCACGTGAACACATGCTCTTCGTCACAAAGAATCCCCATCCGCGACAACTTGGTCGCCACATCGCGGCGAGTGCGTTGGCTATTGTTGGTCAAGAACAGAAACGGAAATCCCTCCTCCCGCAATCGACGAACAAACCGATCCGCGCCGGGAATCAAACGACTCCCGCGGTAGATCACACCATCCATGTCAAGTAAGAAGCCTCGTCTCATGAAATCATCCCTCCCTGTCAGTGAAAGTTCCGAACAGGGTGCTCGCAGTTTCCGTGCCGCAGCTCCGTACACGCATCGTGCCGACCACCTGCAGGTCGCGCTGCAACATCGCGAAATGAAGCTAATAGCCTGTCCGAAAGGGGGCCTGACCCTTTGGAGGCGAGTTGATTTCACTGGATTTTGGCCTCGCCGGAGAGGGTCTGCCCCCTTTTCGGACAGGCTCTAATTCGCTGTGATCACATGAGTTTCGCAGCTCTCCAGGGAGTGCGAATCGGTCTGCCCAATTGACAGCGCGCCGCATTCGCATTGGGCAGACATCGCCCAAAGAGTACGCAACGAGAAGCACCCGGAATGCTATCAATCACTTCGCTGATCGACGGAACTCGGCGCGGTACACGGGCAAATCGTGCAGGCGCATGCGGCGCTCGAAGTGGGTGCGGTAATCGAGATCATGTTCGGCGGTGCGTTCGGCGACATCCAGTGGACCGACCAGGGTGACCTCCGCGGCGATCAATTCCAAAGTCGTTCGAAAATACTCTTCGACGTCCGTCCAAAAGTGCAGCACACCTCCGGGCCGGAGTACTCGTTCCACATCCTTCAAAAACTCCGGCTTCATCACCCGCCGCTTGCGATGCCGATCCTTCCACCAAGGATCGGGAAAGTAGACATGGACCGCATCGGCACAAGCGTCCGGCAGGTACTCGTGAAAGAATCGCAAACCATCGCCGCTGATCATCTTGGCGTTGTGAAGCTCGCGTTTGGCCAGTCGGCCGGCCGCGTGACGCGCGTACTTGCGAGCCATCTCGATGCCCAGGAAGTTATGATCGGCATGCGAAGTAGCGGCCGTCTGCAGGAACAAGCCCTTGCCGCTTCCCACCTCGATCTCGAAGGGAGCCGCACGGCCAAAGAACTCCGCGCTGGTAAAGGGCAACGATACCTCTTCCAACAGATACAGATAGCTCGACAGATCGAGTGCGGGATCCACTGCCTTCAATGCGCGACGACCCATGCCTGGTAACCCGACGAAATCCACGAGGAAAGAAACTCAACCAACGCCACCACCGCGGCTAGGCGATGATTTCACGTTTCCGATTAAGATAGTCCCAAACGACGTAGCGGTCGAGGTCGCGTCCGGCCGTGAAGAAGACACGTCCCTTGGTCGATTCGGCCAAGCGATAGGCGAAGCGAATATCCTCCTCGGACTGCGACCAGCTCGGCACGAGGAACATGTTGATCGTGATGCCTTCGCGGTGACAGAGTAACCCCTCACGCATCGTCGCTTGTTCCGTGCGGGCATCGGGTGGGTACAGCATGTACAGCCACGAGCCCTCGAAATGCGCCGTTGGCAAACCGTCGGTGATCAGCACGATCTGGCGATTGGGTGTGTCCTGATTCACGAGAAACTGCCGCGCCAACTGCAACGCGTGTTGGATGTTCGTGAAGTGCGGCGGCATCTGGAACTCGCTGATCCCCTCGCTGCTCATATCCGCCTTTAAGCGAACGATCGGGTCATGCACCGTTACCGGCTTCGGGAGCAAGTCGATGATCTGCCCACCTGGACAGGGTTTCGCGAACGTGAACATCTCGATGAAACGCACAAAGTCACCAGGATATTCGCTACGTATCAACCCATCCAACGCCAAGGCCATCCGTTTGACGTTGATGTATTGTCCGTCGTAGCGCATCGAGCCGCTCATGTCCATGATGACTACGGTCGCGGCCTTGGGGTTGTTCCGAGTCCGATGAATCTCGATATCTTCGGACTTCAACCGGAGCGGTTCCCCCTGCCCTTGCCGAAGCATGGCATTGATAAACGTCTGCGGAATGTCGATGTGCGAGATCGAATCGCCAAACTCGTACGGCTTCGTCTGCTGGAGCTCAACTGCTCCCTCGCCCACGATCGGGCCTTGGTGTCGGCCGCTGCGCGAGGATTGCAAGTTGCTGAAGATCTTTCCCAGCAGCCGGCCTTGAAACAGGCGATAGGCTTGCGGCGTCAGGCGAAACGCGCCACCATCGCGTTCGAGCCCCTGCTGCTCCGCCAAGGCTTGAATATAATCCTCGACCAGTTTTTGCAACGCCTGCAATTTGTCGAGATCACCGGGTTCGGCGAACTCGGAAAGCGCGTCCATATCGATGACGGCAATCTGCCCGTTCTCGCGAGCATCTTCGAGTTGCTTCAATAGTTCGTCAATTTTCTCCAGCTCCTCTTTGACCGCCAATGCCTCGGGAACGGTCAACGGAGTCCGACCGGTGAATTCGTATTTCGCCGCCAGTTCATCGACTTGATACTTGTCGCCCAGGACCTCGAGCAACGGCACGATCCCGCGAGCGAAGGGATGCCGATCGTTGCCAATTGCATACCATAGCCGCTCGAGTTCATAGATCTGCTCGCCTTGGAAGGCCAGTTGGTAGCGAGGTTGAAACTTGGTCGGTGGCTCGAGCTTCGCTCCCAGATCGCGATACGCGCGTCGCGCCAATTCCCGCACGCTCTCCGTCTCGTACTTCTCCAGAATCTTTCGTTTGCGTTCCAACAGCATGGCGAGCAGGGCATCCAGGCTTGGCCCCAAACCGGCAATCTGACTCGGATCGATATGGATCGCCCGCGCTAACTCTTCCGCAGTCAATCGTCGCGCGTTGCCGTACATCAACATATGCTCGAAGGCGGGAGAAACCGCATCGGGCGGAGGCTGCGTCGGACTGGGAAAATGCTTCGGATCGTACTTCTGGTAGGTATGCACGATGCCGCCGAGATGCTGTTGTCGCGTCATGAAAGAATCCTCGTCGATCTCAAAAAGGCATCGCGTAATGCGAATGGTCCTTTCTGATCATGACGCACGAACGGCGATCACTCAAGGCAACGGCTCAAATTGCATTCGGATCCATCGCGGGAAAAGGTCACTTCACGCCTCCCGGTTCGCCGCTCTCTTCCTGGAAACACAGAGACACCGAGGACACTGGGTTGATCGACGTGGTAAACTCTGGGCTCTCCGTACCTCCGTGTTTCACTCACTCCATGAGGTATTGCGATGCAGACCAATGAATTGACCGCCGCGATTATCGGAGCGGCCATCGAGGTCCATCGCAGGCTCGGCCCCGGCTTACTGGAATCGGCTTATCGCGTTTGCCTGGCCTATGAACTCCGCAAGCGTGGGTTTCATGTTGTCGAGGAACAGCCGATTCCGGTCGTTTATGATGACGTGAAGCTGGAATGTGGCTTTCGCGCCGACTTGATCGTGAACGGAACGGTCGTCGTCGAATTGAAAGCCAAGTCGGCCATCCATCCCGTTGACAAGGCTCAAACGTTGTCGCACTTGCGACTGCTGGGCCTCCGAGTCGGGCTGTTGATTAACTTCCATGAAGTCAAACTGGTCGATGGCGTGCAGCGGATCATCAATGGGTATGAGTGATTGTTGAGGGGAAGAATCAAAACACAGAGCCACAGAGGACACAGAGTAGTTCGTAGCTGTCCTCTCTGTGCCCTCTGTGGCTCTGTGTTTCCAACTCTTCCACCAACTCACTTTTCGAGAGACTCGTCGACGGCGTCAGCTTCCTCTTCGGGCAGTTGCGGAGCGGTGGGGGCGGGCTCCGCTGGTGGCTCGGTTTCGGCGAGCAACGTGATCAAGAGCTCCTTCATCTCGCTCATCTGATTCACATCGTTCCACGGAAAGTTGCCACGTACCTTCCCCCATTTGTCGACCACCGTGAAATCCTCGCGATGGCCTCGCTTGGAGAGTGGAGCCCAATACACTTCGGCGGCCACGCGGCGGATGTAATCAAACTCGCCCGTCAGAAACAACCATCGCTCGGGGTCGGCCTGATACTTCGCCGCGTATTGTTGCAGCACGGCGGGAGTGTCAGTGTCCGGATCACAAGTGATGCTGAGAAAATGAACTCCCTGTGGACCAAACTCACGATCCAGTTCCTGGACCTTGGCGGTTTGCAGCGGACAAGCCGTGGGGCAGACGGTGAAGAAGAAATTGATCACCTTGACTTTCCCGTCGAGCGACTCCGAGCGAAATGTGCGGCCGCTACGTTCGGTGAGCGCGTAGCTCGTCAGCCAGCCCGCGTCTTTCTGGAACGACTCGTCGCGTTCCTCGCCCAGCGGCTGGCTCTCCAAAGCCGCGGTCGCTCGCCACCGACTCGCGAGCTGCGGCGCGACCAGCAAAACGCCCCCCGCCAATAGCACAATCGCAAGTCCCAAGAGGGCGGTCCGACTCATAGCAAATCTCCCTTCGTGCGTTGACCGACAATCCAACAAGCGGCGGCGAACACGAGGCCCGCGAAACAAGCCGTGACCAGCCAGCAGGTCGCCAGGTCGGGCATCCAGATCCCCCGCAACACCGCGTCGTCATAGAGCAGCCGACGCACTCCCGCCACGCAATAGGTCACTGGATTTATACGCATACACCAGTGTAAAGCAACCTGCTGCCAACCCAACGCGAAATCACCGGGTGGGACCGGGAAGAAGGCTCCGGAGAGCAACCACATCGGCATCAACAACAAGTTCATGATCGCGTGAAACCCTTGTGTCGACTCCATCCGCCACGCCAACACAAATCCCAACGACGTCAACGCCAACGCGGACAACGCCAGGAACGCCAACAGCTCGATCGCGACCGAAACATTGACCACGGGATCAAAGATCCAGTTGAGCGTTAAGAAGAAGATCGCTTGGAACAACGCAATCAGCGTCCCCCCCAGCACTTTGCCCAAGACCATCGACCAGCGGGGGACGGGTGCCACGAGCACGGACTGGAGGAATCCCTCGCGACGATCTTCGATGATCGAGATTGTGGCGAAGATCGCGGTGAAGAGCAGAATCAACACCAACGTGCCCGGCAGATAGTACTCCAGAAACGTCAAGCCATTCTCCGCATCGGGTGACATGCGGAACGAACGCGCCAACCCCGTTCCAAACAACAACCAGAACAAGATCGGTTGCCCCAAGGCTCCCACAACCCGATTGCGTTGGCGGAAGAATCGCACGATCTCGCGCCAGCAAAGCGTGCGCGCGGCACGCCAAGCGGCTCCGCGCGGTGGCGGCAACATGGGCTCTTCAGAAACGCTCATGCCGGTTTCTCGCGATCGTGCCAAAAGCGGTGCCCGGTCTTCCGGATGAACACATCTTCCAGGGTGGGCTTCGCGAGCGTGATCGCTTGCACGCGGTCGGGAAACGCCTCCAACAGCCGCGAAACCCACTGGGCAGCGTCAGGCAGTTCCAATCGCACGCGTCCACCCACGACCTCCGCCGTGATGGCGAACCGCTGTTGAATCGCCTGAGCCAGCGCCGCCGCGTCGTCCGCTTGGATCGTGATCGAGTCGCCACCGACCGAGGCGCGCAGTTGTTCGGGCTCGTCCAACGCTACCAACTCGCCCGCATCGAGAATCGCGATGCGATCCGCCCGCTCCGCCTCGTCCAGCAGATGCGTGGTCAAGACGATCGTGACCCCCGAGTTCGCGCGGAGCTGACTCAAGTATTGCCACAGGTCGGCTCGAGCCCCCGGGTCCAATCCCGTGCTCGGTTCATCGAGCAACAACAAACGCGGTCGATGGATCATGCCTTTAGCCAATTCCACGCGACGACGCAAACCACCGGACAACGTTTCCGTCCGCTCGTGTGCCCGATCGGTCAGCCCCAGTTGTTCCAGCAACTCGGCTTGCCGCACACGCAAGTCCTGTGGCCGCAAAGCGTACAACGCCGCTTGATGGCGAATGTTTTCGACGACCGTCAACTTCTTGTCCAAACTCGGTGCCTGAAAAACGACGCCGATCCTGCGACGTACCTCGTTCACGTCTCGCCTCAGATCGAATCCCAGGATCGACACTTCGCCTTGTTGACACGGAATCAACGACGACAGGACTCGAAACAACGTGGTCTTGCCACCGCCGTTGGGGCCGAGGAAGGCGAACGTCTCGCCCGACGCGATCTCGAAGCTCAGGTCTCGCAACGCTTGACGCGTCTTGTAGAAATGACTCAGTCCCGCGACGCGGATGGCGGGCGGGACCGAATTCCTAAGTTCAGTCATGGGTAAGTCCCCACCTTCCGTTCATGGGTAGGGAGCCGGCTCGGTACGAGCTAGTGCTGCGGCGAATGAGCACGCGGCACATGATCCTTGTGAATCTCGGCTTGTTCGAGCGGTGACGAGTGGGCGGCGGCATCGGCCGCCTGAGCGGCGTGCAACAAGCGTTCCTCCGAATAGTGACGAGTCCGCAGCCCGATATCGGGGACGAGCATCAGCATGAGGAACAGGCTCATGATGCTCGCGGGAATCGTCAGCACATACTTCCAATCGGACTCCCAAATCAAGTGCATGAAGACCAGCATGACGAGCAGGGCTTTGGCACACGAGACGGCCATCATCACTACCCAGCCGACTAGCGGGGCATCCTGCATCAAGGTCTTGTTTCCACCCACCACGAACGAGATGAGCGTCAGCACGGCGAGGGCTCCACCCACGGCCAGATACTTACTTAACCCACCATGGGCCAGATCGTGTTCGGCGTGCGGATGAGCGGCGTGGTCGTGAGACATGGAAGACTCCGAAGGGAACTCTCATAAAACGCGGAGGACTCGCACCCCGCATCGGTGGCTGAGGCAGGCGCGTCGCCAACCCGCCTCAAAACTCAGCCTAAAACAAATACAGCAAAGGAAACAGGAAGATCCACACTAAATCGACAAAATGCCAGTACAGACCTGTGTTCTCGATCATGTTCGCGCGGGTGGCATCGAGCTTCAGCGGGATGATGCACGCAAAGACAATCAGGCCCACCACGACATGCAAGGCATGGAAACCCGTCAGGAGGAAATAGGTACTGGCCCACATGTTGCCACTGGGAATCTTCATCGGCAACCGCAACCAGTGATGTTCTTCATTCAACCCGTGCCACACGTGTTCGCTTCCATCCGCTCCCTTATGGGAGAACGTGTGTGCGGTTTCATCGTAGTGAACCGGGAAGAACTTCTCCAGCGCCTCTTCACGCAGGCGAATCTGGGTCAGTCGCAGGTCGATGGCGGCAATCGCTTCGAGCGACATCGCATCTTCGGGAGCCAGCGCCGCGACGACGGGGGCTGGCTCGCCCGTCGCTTCCGTCGCGGCAGGCAGAGGTTCGAATTTCTTCAGGGCTTCCACAACCGCCGGGTTCGCTTGCGACATCAGGTCCGCGCGCTGCGCGGCCAATTGACTGGTCTCGGCCTGCCGATCGGCGAGTTCCCAACTGAGGTACTCCGCGACCAAGGCCGCATCGCGATGCAGCGGGTAGACCTGATAAGCCAGGATCTCCATCGCGGCCTGACGCTTCACTGGATCATCGGATTTCGCCGCGGCCAATTCCGCCCAGCGGGCAAAGTTGTTTAGCAGATTCTCCGCCACCGACAGCCGCTCTTTCCGTTGCTCGCTTCCCGCTTGTAGTGACTTTTGGGAAGCGGTCGCCGTCCGCAAATCACCAACGAGCTGCTTGAGTCGCGTCTTCTGCTCGTTCAATTCGGTCTCTTCCTCGGCCGAACGACGCGATTTGTTTTGCAGTTCATCGCGCCGTGCCGTCACGCGATTTTGTTCGTTCTCCAATTCAACCACTGCGTTGGTCAACGTGCCGAGTTCGGTTTCCTCTCCCTGCCACTGCGTCACCATGCTGTTAAGCTGCGTCCGCACCGCCGAGACATAATAAATGTCGGCCTTCTCGTAGATCAAGCTGCGCGGTTTTTTGGGGTAGATCCCGTGGGCGAACTTCGAGTTGTATTCGTAGGCTTTGA
>JBGTHH010000585.1:0-5146 GCA_041746275.1 Pirellulaceae bacterium
TCATGCGGCAACGCTCCCATTCCCCCAACGAGTTTCTCAGTTAAGACTGTGGACATGGAATCCCTCCGTTTCGTTGTAGATCACACCCAGTCAGGGAGTCGGTTTCCGCTTTTCCGACTCCCCGGCGCGTTGGTTCACTCGTCAAGCGACGCTGCAATTAAGCAACGTTGCTTCCCCGTCGGAAGCCGCCGCCCAAAAACGACAGCACCGCCAGAACGAGGAACACGATGAACAGAATTTTCGCCACTCCCACGAAGGAGCCTGCAATTCCTCCGAAGCCGAGAATGGCTGCGATCAAAGCGATGATCAGACAGGCGATTGCTAACTGTAACATGATCATTCTCCTTAAATAAAACTTGCCGTGCTCAGCGGGTGGAACGAGCACCAAACTTTATCCGGCACTGCGAATGGAATAATTGCATTCATCGTGCCGAAGAAAAAAACTATCGCAATTCGCTGAAAGATGCACCAATTGGCTTAATTGACACGTTCGTGACCAAAGCGGGAGAGGGCGATCTCGCACACTATGCCCTTGCCATGTGCGTTTCTGTTTTATGCCCAGCACACCTACGAAGGGCTCCGCATTCTGTCCGCCGAGGAGTGAAGCTATTTCGATGCCGCAATGGTGGCATCGAGTGACGCTCGACGGATGACGGGAGTGGTGCGACAGCACGAACCGCAACAACCAGTCCTTGCCCACTTTGATAGTCGCGTCCCTTGCTGATGAGTGTGTTGATGATCAGCTTGGCGAGTAACCTCCACAGATGATCGATGTTCCTCGCCCGGGAGGACGCGGTCGGAGCGAGAGGGAATCAGGAAACAAAATTCGAAAAAGATTTCTTGGAAGGTGTGGCGAGAAAAATCGCATTGTTGCTGGCCACCGAGCGGTAACGCTTCTATCTGGTGGTCAAAATCGCAACCTCGCACCTTCACGTTTCAGGCTTCCCAACTAGACACGCCGTCGGAGAATTAGCTCTCATGCGTCATTGGCACCGCTCCGCTTCGTCACGTGCCTCGGGTCTTGTTGCTTTGCACTGCCGAGGAGAACCGAAGTGTTGATCAGTTCGCGGTTTCCAGATCTCAGCGACACACTGCGGGATCGGATCTCGGGAGATCGATCATCGACTAGGAACAGCCGTCAGGAGTCTCGACACGCCACGTTTCTGCACGTCGACCAGATCATGCCGACTGTCATCAAGGCTCAGGGCGGTCCGTCACCCACCGTCACCTACATCACCGACAACGCTATTGGCGTACAGCAGAAAGGTCGTTACCGGTTGGATCGAGTTCTGGGTGAAGGAGCGTTTGGCCGCGTCTATCTGGGGTTTGACGTAGAACTGCACCGACAGGTCGCCATCAAAGTGCCGACCAAAGCCAGGTTCCAGAAACCAGCGGGCTTCTCCGTGCCGGAAGCAGCCAAGGTGCTGGGTCTGCCGACCTCCACCGCGAATGTGCGTTGGGAGTATGCCTAAGCCCGACTGCGGTGCCTGATGGCCCACGATGAAACCGGTAGTTTTCTCGACAGACCGTTGGAGCAACTCCTCAAGACTTCGGGTGCTCCCCCGCGAACGTCCACCGAAGAACCGCTTCTCCAAGAATCGATCTGTTAGCGACCGTCGCGGATCATCGCCAGAGGGATCCCAAGAAGCTGCGGTCTCAACTTCGGGCGATCTGGACTGGATCGTCATGAAAGCCTTGGAAAAGGTGGGCTGATGCGAATCGAGCTCTTGTTTCCAGCGATCACCCAAGTCATTTGAGTACGATCGTCATCGTTCCGCTCTTGCCACGGGAATGTTGAGTTCTAGGAAATGTTCGGACATAGCAGCAAGCACCGTAAGAATCTCATCAGAGCGATCCACCTGCGGCTGTTCCTCCTCGGCGTAGCCTGTTGCGAGTTGCGCGATGAGTTGCTCGTATGTGAGCCGCACCGAACAGATTACCGGGAAACTTCTGGAATGGGAGCCGGCAGGGATTCGACTTGAGGCGGTGGACGAAAGAGTAGTTAGGGTTTTGCACAATTAAGAATACTCGGCCAGAACCCGACAAATCTGCTTGCGGATCCGCCGGGGCAGCGGTAGGTTGTAGCTCCGCTGGGGTGGCGTTTGTATTGCAGCGTTGAAGACTGCGATTGCCAATTTCGAAACGGCTAAGCCTACGAGGACGAAGCGATGGGAACACGTTCTCTCAACGCTGCCGCGAATTGGAACTGCAAACGGCGCGGCGTGAAGGCCGCCAAGCGGAAGCCAAGGTGCATGTGTCGGCCGTTGTTTT
This sequence comes from Pirellulaceae bacterium, assembly GCA_041746275.1. Lineage (GTDB taxonomy): Bacteria > Planctomycetota > Planctomycetia > Pirellulales > Pirellulaceae. The sequence continues at coordinate 2,272 of JBGTHH010000585.1, forward strand.
TCGAGACACTCGAGGACCGCCGCTTGCTTGCTGGCGTGATCTTCTACGACAGCTTCGAGAACGGGCTGCTGAACAACTGGACCATCCCAAACCTCGGCTCGGAAGCGAGGGTTCAGATCCGCGACCTGTATGCCGAAGGGATCATCACGAATGCGGTCTCGCGGCAATTCGGCCAAAACGGCAATAGCAAGTCGCTGGCGTTCGACTCGACACGAGCTTCGGGAGACAACAACAAGGATCTCGGAATCGCGATTCTAACGGTTGACTTAACTGGTCTGACGGATGGGCTGCTGACATTCCATCAGTTTGAGGGCGGCGACAACGACGACATCCTGCCAGATCAGCATACAACGAACACTCCCGGCGACGGCTTGTCCGTCAGTCGTGACGGTAGTATCTGGTATCGCTTGCTAAACGTCGCGGGTTTCGATATCAATCGGTCGGGCGACGGATTGTGGCTGTTGCATGAGTACGACCTCGGATTGGAGTTCGCTCGAATCAATGCCGCGTTCAACGCGGGATTACAGTTCGATAACAACGTCCAATTCAAGTTTTCTCAATTCGACTCTAGACCGCTATATACCAACGGCTGGGCAATTGATGAACTCACGATTCAGGTTGAAGCCGAAACGTTCTCGCTTGATCGGCCACGGGGCGCATTTCACCGATTCAACCTGACCGGAGAAGACGACGACGACTATTACTTCCGTGCCGCAGTATACGGCAACGTCGATGCCAACACACCGATTGTGGCTGCAGTGCATGGCACCAACGGGGACACAAACATTGCCGGCTACTCATGGCGCTGGCACCGATTTATTGCCGACCCGACGAACGGTGTCGACTCCTTGATTGTTATCACGCCCGCATTTGTCGAGAACGTCGCCCCGGGACGATTCAACACACCCGTGCGTTACAACGCCTTAAGCTGGAACACGACCGATGACGCCGCCGCCGACATCGCGTTGCTGGACACGGTCGATACGATCACCGCAACCGGCATCGGGAATGGCGATCGTATCTACTTGTGGGGATTTTCGGCGGGAGGCCAATTTGTCGGTCGCTTTACGGCCGCACATCCCGACCGCGTTGCAGCCGCAGTCGTCGGTGGCCCCAGCAGCCAGATCCTGCCAACTGAGTTCGTCACCTACCCACATGGAATGGGAGCGAACAATTCGCTTCCACCACCGACCGGCGTTTCGTTTAGTCAAGATGAGTTCCTGAAGAGCCGCATCATGTAATGGGTGGGCCAGGAAGACAGCGCCCCCAACCATTCGCAGCTCGAACGAAATCCATCGGTCGATTCCGCGCAGGGCATCTCGCGCCGCGAGCGGTCGATCTATCAATTCGAGCAGATGCATCTGACCGCTCAGCAGTTGGGGATCGATCCGAAGGACTACGAGTTCGAACTCATCATCAGCGAAGGCAACGGCGATTGTCCCCAAGCGAAAGAATTTTGTTGACAAACGAAATCGAAGTTGTCATAACTACCCTGCCTTCTTGAGGGGAGCGCCTTTCGGGCAGGTGCGGCGCGGGGGATGGTGCGAAGCTAAGTGAGTTGATCGCGCCAACCGAGTCGCACGATTGTCATCATGTCGCCGTGACAAACTGGCCGTGACAGACCGTCACTGCGACGAAGCGAGATCGAAGGAGCAGTCGATGAGTAAGCCGCGTTGGTCATGGCAGTGGATCGCGTTGAAGGGCTGGAGTTTAGGGGGGGGGGCGTAAGCGAGGCAAAGCTACTGCCCGCAGGATTCGTCCGTTGCGGATGGAAACGCTCGACCAACGCCGTCTATTGGCCTCTGATCTGTATGTCGGCCCGCTTCCGCCGACCGACGCACAGGCCGCGACCAGGCGGCGCAAGCAAGTGAACTGTCCAGCCCGTACAAGCCCGCGGCGCAAGCAAGTGAACTCGCCGTCACGACTAGCCCCGAAACGTCCTCGGGAGAAGGCGAAGCCGCCGCGCGGATTGGTTCGACGTCAGCTTCTCATTACGACCTGAACGGCGACGGTATCGTCTCACCGATTGATGTACTGCTGGTCATCAACGCCAGTGCCGAATTGCGGGCGGGCCGAGCGATCTCGGAGGAAACGTTTGCGGCGTTCGATGTGAATCGCGATGGCGTGCTGTCCACGGACGACATCGATTTGCTGGTGGAGCAGACCGACGCCCAGGGTCGTCACGCGAGTCCAGCGGAGAATCCCGGCGAGCGAAGTCAGCCAGCCGCGCGTGGCTCCAGTGGAAATCGCGACACGTCACGATTACATGTGACAAGTTTCCAAGACATCACCTCCCGCAAGTTCAACACGCTGGAAAGCGCCTCGCATTCCCTGGTAAGTGTCGAGAGTCGTCCGCTACGTCCCGAGCAAAAGCGGAGTGACGCCAGCTTCGGGTTGATTGCTTTTGAAGTCCATCACGTACAACCGGGCAGCGTGGTCGAAGTGACCGTGGTGTTGCCCAGTGACAGTACACCGGCGGGATACTTGAAGGAAGATCCGTCGACGGGCATGCTCCTGCCGTTCACGCATGACGGCACGACCGGCGCGGTGATCGTCGGCCATGTGGTCACGTTGTTCCTTCAAGATGGCGGTCGCGGCGATGCCGATGGACTTATGAACGGGATCATCGTCGATCCCGGCACACCGATCGATCAGGAGTTCTGTGAAAGTCAGAAGGCGTTGCATATTGGTCTCTTTCAGGAGGACTTGAATGAGGCCGCTGCCAACGGTGCTCCCCAGGAGACCATTGATTATCTGTCCGCGATGCTCGCCATGTGGGAAGCCGTCGATTGCGATGACGACAGTGACTCCGATGCTGATGCTGACGCTGATGCTGATGCCGATGCTGATGCCGATGCCGATGCTGATGCTGATG
>JBGTHH010000586.1:0-2674 GCA_041746275.1 Pirellulaceae bacterium
TGGGCATTGCTCGCCTTGAGCGCGCCAAAGATCATCGCCAAGATAGTCAGCAGCCCTAAAATCGCGGTCAAGCCAAAACGCGATGGCACTTGATACTGCGCCCGTTGCAGCGGTTCGATCACCGGGAAAAATACGCCGGTCTGGCTCACGAATGTGGAGTAGGGAGCTCCCAGCATGACCGCTCGCCGCTGGTCGATCGAAGCGAGGCCAAGCACGCGCAGCAACAGATTTGCCACAAACGATACAACCAGGATCATCCAGTTGGCGCAGAGTAATCCGACGGACAAAACGAAGACGATGCAGCCCAAGTCAAACGGATGCCGACACCAATGATACGGGCCTTGGACGACTAAGCCTGCTTGCTCGTCCAATCGCAGTTGGGAATTCAGCGACCAGACCATCAGCAGAATCGCCAACGTCGCTGGCACCAGCGTGAGCCAGCGCACGAACGTCAACATGCCAAAGTTCCACGTTTGAATCCATTCCGGTCGAAAGGCGAAGATGAGGACCGTGCTGGCCCAGGCTCCCGTGATCAACAGGCGTGTCATGGACGGGAGTACGCCAACCTCGGTCTTGTCCCGAGCGACGCCATAGAGCAAGTAGAGAACAATCCCGGCGCAGAGCGCCAGTAGGTAGCCAGCGGCCACCCGATACTCTGGAGCAGCACTCATCATTGAACCGCCCTCAGTTAAAACAGATAACGTGGAGGTTTTGCGTTACTCTTGCCGATAGGGTGAATCATGGGCTTCAGTCGGTTGGACAACCGACTGGCCGGTTAGTTGCGATGTACGGATGCGCGCGATTCTATTCGTTCCCACACTCAGTTGCTACCCGAACGCGACGAACCCGTGATCATGAATATACCAGCTCCCCATTTCTTATTGTTCTCCGAGTCCCGTTCCGCTCGAACGAATTCCTCAGCGGCTGATGCGGACTCGGGGTTATGGCACTTTGTCCTTGAAGCGGTCGATGGCACGACCAAGTTGGAAGCCACGGACGAGGAGCCCGAAGTGGACAGCGAACGGCTAGAGCTGTTGGCGGTCGTACGCGGCTTAGAAGCCTTGGACCAACCGTCGCGAGTGACGCTCGTCACGCGCAGCCGCAGCATCGCGCGGGGCATGCGTTACGGCATGGAACGTTGGCGAGACAATGACTGGCAATGGGAATGCTTTGGCCGCATGGCTCCGATCAAGGACTCCGACTTGTGGCAACGCGTCGACCAAGCCTTGCAATTCCACGACGTGCGGTGTCGAACTTGGCGATTTGATCCGCCCGAAGAAGTAGCAACACAGCCCAGTTCGCGAGCAACCCGGCACCGACAAGATCGCCCAGCGACACAGCGGCGAACATCGGTTAGCGAGCATTTTAGAAGCTTCCGGCGGAGTCCTATTGCATGGTTTCTGGAGATTTGGCGCGGTCGGAGATCGTCTCTCCTGGGTGCCCTCTAGTCGGGAGAACGCTTGGACATTCACGCGGCACACTGGTTGCTGATGGAATTTTCGCTGAATTACAGGGCAAGCGGGGCTTATGGAACTACCCCCACTTGAACTAAAGGCCATTGTCGTACCGGAGTAGGGAAGATAAAACGTGCGGAGCGGTCCGCACCCGTCAGCTAATTTGGATGCAGTATTTCAAGGAGGAAAGCGTGCGGACCACCGTTTCATTGGATAGTATTTGTGCGTTGGTTGAAGGCCGACATGCGAACCCGTTTGATGTCTTAGGGCCGCATGAGGTCGATGATGGGGGACGGACGGCGCGCACCGTACGAGCCTTCCTTCCCAACTCGCAACAAGTGTGGTTGGTCGATCAGGCTCACAACGCGTTGCGGCCGATGCGTCGCATTCACCCCGCCGGGTTGTACGAAGCGATAGCACCGGTGGTCGATCACAATCTTCCTCAGCCGTATCAATTGCGCGTCACGCATAACACTGGTCAAACAACAACTATGCACGATCCTTACGCCTTCGAACCGTTCCTGACCGACTTTGACTTGTATCTCTTTGGGGAAGGCACGCATTCCCGCGCCTATGACAAATTGGGAGCCCAACTGCGCACGATCGGCGATGTGCCGGGAGTGAACTTCGCCGTGTGGGCACCCAATGCCACCAGTGTGCAAATTGTGGGTGACTTCAATTACTGGGACGGTCGCAGTCACGGGATGCGGAAACATATTCCTAGCGGCATCTGGGAGCTGTTCATTCCTGGGTTGAAAGTGGGTGAAAAGTATAAATTCCGCATGAAGGCAGCGGACGGTCGCGTGGTCGACAAGAGTGATCCGTTTGGATTCGCCGCCGAACTACCGCCCTGTACGGCTTCGATCGTCACCGACCTCAATCAGCATCATTGGCGCGACCATGCTTGGCTGGAACAGCGGCAGAGCGTCAATCCGCTCGAACGTCCGATGTCAGTCTACGAAGTGCATTTGGGCAGTTGGCAACGCAGCAAGGATCGGCTGCACGGTTGGCTGAACTACCGCGAGTTGGCTCACCAGTTGGTCAAGTACTGCCAGGAGATGGGCTATACGCACGTCGAACTGATGCCGGTTAGCGAGCATCCTTTCACCGGGAGTTGGGGCTATCAAACCGTCGGTTACTTTTCCGTGACCAGCCGCTACGGAACTCCCGAGGATTTCATGTACTTCGTGGACCACTGCCATCAGAACGACATCGGCGTG
>JBGTHH010000587.1:0-5319 GCA_041746275.1 Pirellulaceae bacterium
GTTAACTCAGTGATCTTGGTGGACGAGACCGCCAAGGGACCTCGTCGCGAGGCCTTGATTGATTTCGCCAAGACACATGCCGGAAAAGCAGGTGCCAGTGTCGTGCGCATCGATGACGCGCCCATTGCCATGACACTCGACGAATCCGAGCTTCGCGGACAACTACAGGCCGGTAAAGCCGTGCAGTTGGAGACGCGCAAGGCTCGTCCCGATGACTGTATCTGCTCCAATGAATCGGCCTACTATCCGCCGCTGGCCGAACTGAAGAACTTCGTTCCAGGCGTTACGACGGTTGGTGAGTTTAAGGGCCGCGGATTGGGTGCCCAATGGTCGACACCCGACGCCCGCAGCGCCTACATGGCGAAGTTTGTCTATTAACCAACTCGACGGTAGTCCAAGCGACCAGCACTTGTGTCCGCACGGGCTGATACATCGCGTGCGAAGCCGACCCACCTGTTAAGGAAGTATGGCCTGATGAAAGTTCCAGTGGCGAGTCTGTTACTTCTGCTCCTCTTTGCGACGGCGGGTTTTGCGGTTGAACATCGGGTTGAACCGCTGGCCGAGGAGGCTCCGACGGACGAAGTATCGGCGGAGATCCGCGCGACGCTTATGCCGACCGGTTGGAGAGTCCTGCGCGGCACTCAAACCACCGTTTGCGACATTTGGCTCAGCAAAGAGTGGGCGACAAAGGACGGCTTTGAAGCGACGCCAGCGATTCAGTATCCCTTCGTGCCCGGTCAGTTGATCGGTGTCGTGCGTTATGCGAGGAGGGGAGCAGATTTTCGCGATCAGGTGATCGACCGTGGAGTATATACCTTGCGTTTTGCCCTGCAACCCGTGGATGGTTCGCACGTGGGAACATCGCTGACACGTGACTTCCTCGTGCTACTCAAGCCGGAGTCGGATGAATCGGCGGCAACGCTCGATTATCCCACATTGGCCGCGCTTAGCGCCGAGGCGGCTGGTTCGAGTCACCCCGCGCTACTGTCGCTACAGCGTGTCACGAAAGCGATGACATGGCCTGCGATGCGTCATAACGAGGAGCATGATTGGTGGATCGTCGGGCTGGAAGGCCGAGCCGTCGGCGGTGGACCTTTGCCGATCGAGGTAGTTATCGCCGGGGTGACGGCCGAGTAATCGGAGTCGACACGACAAGTTGAGCCAGCCCGCCATGCGTTTATATAAGAACACTTTGGTTCCGGTTGTCCTGTTGCTGGCTCTGGGAACTGTTGTAGCCGAACAACCATCGGCCCTCCTCCCTCAGAGCTTAACCAACCACACGATCCGAGGCCGAGTCGTCTGGAGCGGCGACGCCCTCTTGCGACGGCATGATGTCCAGGTCGTACCGGAAGCGGTCGAGCGCACGCTCGTTCTTGAAACGCCTGAAGGCGAACTGTATCCGCTTGTGGAAGATGTGCGAGGCCGAGCTTTTCGCAATGACCCTCGACTGCGCCAGATGGATGTCGAACTGCTCGTGCGCCAACACCCAGGGTCCCCGTGGGCTCAAATCATTCGGTTTTTCGAGCGGACGCCGCAGGGTCGATTCGAGATCGACTATTGGTGCGAGATTTGTTCCATCGCGCTGTTCGAGCTGAAGGAGTGCGACTGCTGCCAAGGTCCGATCGAGTTTCGCAGGCGGCCCGTCGACCCGGAATCAGGGGACTGAGCCGCAGCTCCCTCGCAACGCTCACATGAATCGCCTCACCCAGCAACGTCCCTAGACCACGCAAGCGGGATTCTGCGTGGCTCCTCGCAACGCTCACATGAATCGCCTCACCCAGCAACAAACTCGGCGCAACGTTCAAAGCCGGGATAGCTGGGAGCGATTCGCCGCGCACCGGGAAGTGGTCACGAACCTGCTCTGTCAGGCGGCCCGCGCCGCTGGCGATTCCTTGTGTGTGCTGGGCGCGGGGAATTGCAATGATCTGGATCTGAACCGGCTTCGGCAAAGCTTCCGTCGGATAGACCTGGTGGATCTGGATGCGGTCGCGATGCGGAATGGCTTAATTCGGCAAGGACTGGCCACCGCCGACATCGCCCTGCATGGAGGCATCGATGTCACGGGTGTCGCCGATCGCTTGGCTGGCTGGACCCCCTCGGCACTCGCGAACGATGCCGAAGTTGCGGCGTGTGTCGCTGCGATCGCTCAAACACCGCCTCCTATAGCCGACGAGCGATTTCACGTTTGTGCCTCGGTCTGCTTACTGAGCCAACTCGTCGAACTTGTCGTTCATTCCCTGGGCGAGCAGCATCCGCGTTTCATCGAGCTCATGACGTGCGTGCGGCTCCAACACCTGCGGCATCTGTTGGCCATGACAGCATCGGGCGGCAAAGTCATGCTCATCACCGACGTCGTGTCTTCGGTCACTTGCCCTGAACTGCTGGCGTCGCCAGCTACAGCCATCACGGCAGTCGTCCGCCAAGCACTCAGCCAACGTAACTTCTTTACGGGAGTCAACCCGCTGATTCTAAAGTCGCTCTTTGAGTCCGATCCCGTTCTGGCCCCTGACGTACGGGGCGTACGACTGGTCGAGCCCTGGGTTTGGGACTTTGGTCCGCGAGTGTACGCCGTCTGCGCACTGGAAATCGACCGCCGCTGATTGCCCCTTCATTGCGATGGTATTTGTTTGCTTGATCAAGGTTCACAACGGTATACTGCCGACGCTACACGATTGGTCTCTGGTCGCCGATGAATCCCTCTCCCTTCAGTTTTCAAGTCGTACGCACCGAGACGGAGTACCCATATGCCAGCCTGTCACTTGGAACCGAAAGACAAGCGAAAGTTCATTGGCGCGGTGGGCCAAGAGTTGGTCCGCAGCCACGGCAAGAAAAAATACTACCAGCCCTCACAAATCCGTCGCGCCGCGGAGACCTGTGGGTATCCCCTCGATATTCACTGCTGGGCTTACTGCATCTTTGCCACCCCCGACGACTTCCAGTTCATTCACGACGAAGCGGGCGAGGTTTGTAATTATGCCGCCATGAAGTCGGAAGTCCTCGCGGATTTAGCGGGTGGACAAGCTTTTGCTGGACTCGATCTCGACTTGTCGTGGCTCGAGTGGCCCGATATCGACTTGACTTCCATCTTCGATTGGTTTGACTTCTCGCCATAGAAGCCCAGGCTGACTAGTACTGAATCCAACCCAAGTGGGTCCAGTAATCAAAGATCCAGGGATGAGACCAGGGATTCACGTTGGCATAGGTGGCCGAAATCACGCTCAGCGCGAACAACACCCAAGCCATCACGCGACTCGCTCGCCATCGTGCGATGAGATCGGTCGCCGGCAGTATGCACAGCAGCCACAACGGGATGAACCAGAAGAGCCAACGGAACCCACAACTGACGCCGCCGTAGTTGCGATCCACTTGCCCCCGCGAGACATAAAACGCCATACAGACCCCCGTGAGCAGCAGTACCATCAGTGCGAGCCCCTGTAAGGAACGCTCGCCGTGGCGGAGCCAGATGCCGATGCCCAAGCCACTCAGCAGCCAAATCGGTGTAAGCGAAAAGATGCCGTGGTGCCCCAGCAACATATGAAACAAATAGACGCCGCGCGACGGCTCGCCCAAATCCACGCCGGTCTTGCCGCCGTCCGTCCAGTAGCTTCCCGCGTACTCATACCAGTGGTCCCACGCGCGCACCTCCCAGTGTGAGTCCTGCCGCCGGATCGAGTACCGCTGTTCTGCAGAAGCATCCCACAACATCCCGCGGTCGTCGGTCGATGTCTCGATCAATTCGGTTTGAGCGCTGACGCCCACACCCGCGGCAGCCAGACTTTGCACCCAGCTCGGCGAGAGTGTGCCCAACCGGAGCTCGTGAGCGTCGCGGGGCAACGTGGCCACGATGGCTCCATCTCCGCGATGTGCATAGGGTGGACGCCAGCTTTGATGGGCGAGATCGTTGGTGAAGAAGAAGGCACTCGCGACGACTAGCGCTGGCGGAACAAAGCCACCGAGTGTCTGACGGGGCGCGTACGCCAACAGCACCACAAAGTACATCGCGAATAGTGCCAGTGCGGGGAGTTCGCTCGTGACGGCAAAAGCGCTCGATAGTCCGGCCAAGACAAACCAGCGCCCACGCATGTCGCCTTGATGCAGGATGCGGACGGCGGCGTAAGTGGCCAGCAACACGCTGATCGCACCGGGGATATGGTTGTTTAACGTGACCGCGAATGTGGACAAGAACGTGCCCCACGTGGCGGCGGCCATGACGAACAAACGGCTCCAATCATTGTGGCTCAACGTCTCGACCAGCAATGTCAGGACCACCCAATACAACATTAACGGCAAGACGTTGCTCACGATCAGCATCAGCCGAGCCACATAGAACGGATTGTCAGCCAAGTTGACTCCCGTCAGCGTCTGGATCAGCCAGTACTGGCCGGCTAGTAGCGTCGACAACAGCGGCGGCTTGCTAGAGTAATAGTGCTCTCGGCCATCCGCGCCGCGATGACGAACCATGTCGATCGTGTACCAATCGGTCTTGCGTCGAATGACGTCGTCGATAGCGTAGGTGCCATGATCCACCAAGGCGCGGATCGTACACCAGCGGCTGCGGTCGTTGGCGCTGAGCATCGCCGTCTTGCCGCTCTTAGATTGCACCGACAGGATACGTCCCGTCATCGTCGCGGCCGACGTGATGATCAGCAACCCATATACAATCCAGCGCAGTCGGTCGGCGGCAACGGTCGGCGAATCACTCATGGCTGCTCGGGAGTGGTTTGACGAATCGAGTAGGCCGACGATGGCCGCCCGCAATAGGCAGTTAGCATTTCCGCGAGGAAACCCACCGATAGGAACTGGCTACCCAGAACAAGGGCCGCGATCGAATAGTAGAAAATCGCGCGTTCGTGCAGATGCACATCATTCTCGCTGATACCATCCAACCGCGAGACGCACCACCACAGCGACAGGATCGTGACGCCCAGCCCACCCAATACGAAGGCGATCAAGCCGAATGAGCCGAACAGATGCTGGGGGCGGCGACCAAAGCCCGTCAAAAAACAGACGGTCAGCAAATCGAGGAAGCCTTTGACGATCCGCCGAGGGCCGTACTTGGAGTATCCGAACTTTCGCGCTCGATGATGGACGACAATCTCTCCCACACGCCAGCCCTGGGCTGCCGCCAAGACGGGAACAAAGCGATGCAATTCACCATAGATCCGTAAATTTTGAAAGATCTCGCGGCGATAACACTTGAAGCCGCAGTTGTGATCGTGGAGCCGGACGCCGGTCAACATTCCGACTAACCAGTTGAAGACGCGGGAAGGTCCCGTCTTGTGCCAGGGATCGTGCCGGACCTGTTTCCAGCCGCTGACG
>JBGTHH010000588.1:0-2959 GCA_041746275.1 Pirellulaceae bacterium
GACAACGTCTGCCCGCACTTCACGGCGGCGTTGGAGCGGGCAAAAGTCGTGTTCGAAACGCCAACGAACCTCGAAGCCGTCTAGCTATCCATTTGCTGATAACCGACTTAATCTACCACGTTTTCTAGGAGTAGCGGCAATTGGATAGCTCGACAGTCGAACCAGCATCAATGGTACTTTTGTTGCTCGCTTGGCCCTTGGTCCAAAATCTCCTGACGATCATCAAGCCCAAATCAAAGTATACGTTTTACTCAATCATGATCGGTTCGACGGGCGGAATGGCGTTGGGAACATTCTGCTATGGACCCGTGTCAGGCCCCATCCGCATAAGCAATTGGTTGGCGTTCTCCCTGGACACTTCATCATGGTCTTTTGTGATTCTGATATACCTTTGCTGGTCTCTGACCTTAGTATATAGCATGGGCTATGTCGCAGCTCATTTTGCGACGAAGGCTGAAACATTTCATCGCTTCATGAGTGCAACGCTCGCCTTATCGGTCGGCGCAGGAATGGCCGACAACTTTTTTACCTTAATTGTTTTCTACGCGGCATCAATACCGACAATCGTGCCATTGCTGTCGCTTCGCAATAACGAAGCGAGCAGTCGAGCGGCCAAGTTCTATATCCACTCGACGATTTGGCCTTTTGTGTTGATCGCTATTCCCGCGATTTGTCTCAACTTTCCTCTGAATGTGCCCTTTGAGAGTATTCACATTCAACAACTTGGCTGGAGCCACCTGCGGGCCTCAATTGTTCTCGCATTAATCGTTGTCGGGTTTTCCAAAAGCTGCGTAGCGCCGTTTCACCTGTGGCTGCCGCGAACTGCAGCCGCTCCTGCCCCGGTCACCGCCATGATTCACTCGGTGGCGGCGGTGCAAGTTGCGATCATTGCTCTATTCAAAATTGCGAAGCATGTCTACGGCGTGGAACTTCTCAGCGAGCTTAGCAATCACTTTTTCGAAACAGGTTGGTTAGTCTATTTGTGGGGTGTAGTCTCGCGGAGGCGCCGATTTACGCGGCAAGTTGCCCCTGTTTTGGGGCGTTTGACGCGTAAGGTCGAATTGACGGGAGATTGTTTGTTAGACTCGCGCCGTAGGTTGCTTCCCAGGTGCCGCTGAGCAAGATCGTGCGTAGGGTCAGGATTCGACCAGCCCCTTCGCGACTCCAACGCATTCCCGACAACTTGAGCCGCTGAGTGAACACCGTTTTGCACGCCGCCTCGGTCACACCGCTGCCGATCGGAAGGTGAGCTCGCCGGTACTCGTGATACTTCATATATTCTGTGCGTGATTGGAGGTAGCGGTACGCCTTCTGGAAATTCGCCAGCCGGGTCTTTCCCAGCTTGCGGCGACTCAGCAAGGCGGCTGCCGAATGCAGTACGCGGCTGACGCCGCTGGGTCGCTTCAGGTTCTTCAGCATCCGCCGAGCCCAGGCCACGGACTCGCGTTGCTCGGACTCGGTGAACAATGCGTTGGCCATCGCCCAGACTCGCTCGCTGACATGATAGAAATCCGCCACCCGCGTCCAATCCAGTCTCGCACCCGTGATCGGATGCTTCATCGACCGCAGCACGCGGCGATAGTAGTCCTCCTCATTGCTGCCTGAATCGGTCACGTACGCCAGCCTCGGTAGGGGGCCACTGTGGCGCGAGAGCAATGCTTCGAGCAGTCCGGTAAGCATCGCGTCCATCGTCGCCTGGCCTAGTTGGGGAGGATGCGCCAAATAGATTGTCCCGAGCCTTTTCCCCGCCCGATCGTACACACTGACCGTGGCTGCCGTCGCCACCTCGAAGAAACCTTGCCGGTGCCGCAGCGTGATGCCATCGCGGCCAACACAAAGCACAGGCTTTCGACTGCCCCTACTTTCGCCCGCCATTCGCAGCATTTCCAGCAAGGCATCCACTTGATGTGTCTGTCGAAGTGGCTCCATCGCCGCTGCCAACGCTGCGGTACATGCCCGCAGTCGTTTCACGCCCATGGACACTCCCGCAGCCTGCTTGATGTCAGCAAGCGTTGCCTGTTGGCTCATGCCGGCGGCCGCCCACGTTTGGCCGATCCAGTCGAGCATTCCCGGCGAGACGTTCTCCACCAGTCCTAGCATGAGTTCCAACGGAAAGATCGTTTCTTCGCCACGCTGCCAGCTTCGATACCCCCTGCGCCACAGGGTGATGTTTCCGAACCTCGTGGCAATCGAGCGGTTGGGGGTCCGCTTCGCGCGCCGGCGATACCCGCCGCACTGGAAGTACAGGTCTTTAGGCAAGACCATCGGGTCAAGTGGCTCCAGCGATTGGATTGCCGCTTGGAGTACCAATCGCCCGATTTCCCGTACCAGCAATAAGAGTGCCACTTCAAAATGGTAGAGGGCGGTGGGAGAGATCGGCTGCGTGAGAAACGTCTGAACCGCCGCGGTGAGCTGAGGCTTCACCGCATCGAAACTTTGCTCGACGATTCTCTCTGCCAGTGCCTTTCGCCGGGCATCCGTTGCGTGCTGGTGTCCCCAGCCGTTAAGCTCATCCATGAGGGCGTCCTGTTGTTGCGGTTTTGTTTTGCAACGTTAGTGTGACGCAGGACGCCCTTGCTTTGAAATATCAATTTGAACTCCAGCGAAAACCGCATGCAGCAACCGGCAAATCCCCCGCGAATTTGCGCCCTGGCGAGACTACACCCATGCGAGAGTGGAGGCCAGTTCCAGAATTCGATCCCGAGATATGCGATACCGACATCTGGTTTTGTGGTCCATGAATTACATGTGTTCGATACCGAACAGGCTGGGCAAATTATTTCATCAGTGCGGTTGTCATTAATGAAAATCCCGACGCACTCGTAGAGTTGATCCATCACAGTCTCGTTATCGGGAAAAACCTCGTCGCAAGCCGGGCAAATCGCATGTTCGAAGACGGGAAAAGCGAAGAAGTTGACGTAGCGTTCCGCGAGAATCTTTACACCGTTTGTTGTAAGTT
>JBGTHH010000589.1:0-4143 GCA_041746275.1 Pirellulaceae bacterium
CGCCGGGGAAGACCGGTTCGGGTTGGACTCGGGTGAACGTGTAGGCGGGGTTGGTCCCCAGGTTGATATCGCCGATGTCGCCCGAAACCGTGGTCTCCGGCAACTCGTTCGGGAAGCCAATCCCCAAAATCCCCGACAAGCCTTTCATCGCGGTCTGGAACCAACTGATCGTCGAGTTAACGGCGAAATTCTCCCCTTGCCCATAGCCGTCGTACCAGCTCTTGACGGCGTTGAGGATCACGAGCCCCTGTTGAATGTCTCCGGCGATAGCCACATCCGGGCCCAACGCTCCCAGCGTTTCGTTGGGGTTAATCGCGCGGGGATCACCCGTGGCAACCGTGATGCCCAGGTTCGCCGTCTCGACAAACTGGACGCCGTAGTACTGGCTGAAGAGTTCGAAGGCTTCGCGGGTGCGTTGTTTCTGAGCCTCGGTGATGGCGTTTTGCAAGGGGGTGCCACTCGGATCAACCCCGTAGACGGTTTGGAAGTTGTAGTAGACCAGCGTGATCCCGTCGACGCGATCCGCGGAATCGAACAAGTGCGTGTCGTATGGGAAGCGCAGGTCGCGATGCCCCGGTTCATTCACGTCGCCCGGGAAGTCCAGCGGAAATGGCTGGGCTTCGATGCGAGCGCGAATGATCTGGCTGGTCTGTCCTAGTAAACTGACGTCCCCCACATCCTGATTCGCCGAATCGAAGCTTGACCCGGGATCGGCCAGAATGACCTTTTCGACCGGGGGCAGTGGAATGGCCTCGTCCGTGCCAATTCGCAAGCGGTACGTTCCCGTGCCACCGAGCGTCGCAATATCATTGGCATAGGTCAAAACCGCCTTGTCGGCAATTGGGTCGTAGAAAATGTGCGTCGGTAAAACCGCTGGCGAGTCGTCCGTGTTTCGCGCCGTGTCCTGCGTGTGGATTAACTGATAGAAACGCGGTTGGACCACCGTCGGATCGGCGGGATTGCCCGTCGTTTCGACCGCCACGCCATGCAGATCGTCGTTATTGAAATAGACCACAATCTGGTTACGCGATTGATGCAACCCCGCATCCGTAACGCTGACAGTCGGGCTCGATCCCCCCGTCAACCCCGCCCCGCTACCCGTGAGCGTGACCTCCAAGCCAGCGAACTGACCCTGTAAAGCCACATTCCACGGTCCCGTTCCCGTCACGACCACATCGTTCGGTCGGAGGGACGGCAGCGCCACCAGCGCCGCGCGGACGGAAGCGGCCGATGCCGTGCGGGCGATCGGTCCGGTGGTCTCGCCATTGAAGGTCAACGTGAAGTTCCCACCAGTCGGCGCTCCCGTCAGATTCACGCGTTGGATGCGGCTGACCGGCTGCGGCACGACGGCGACTACCTGGGCACCGAGATTGAGTTGAAAATAGATCGTGTCTTGGCTGAGTCCATCGTTCGTTGTATCGTTGGTGACTTGATACGCCTCGCCATCCGTATTGCGTAACGCGATCACTCCAGCGAGTGGATTGTCTTCCGCGAAGATCTCGATCCGATATAGATCGTTGGGCAACGTTTCCGCGAACCGAGCCACCACGATCGACGAACTCGTTCCAAACCCCAGAAATCCGGGAACGACCTCGACCTCATTGCCATCGCCAAACGTACCATCGAAGCCCGCTCGCGTGATGCGAATCCCGCTGAGCGTGTTTTCATCCAGCCCAGGGCTTGAAGCGAAGCGGAGTGTTAACTCACGAGGCGCTATCTCCAGCACATTGTCGATCCCCGGATTGACGCCTGGATCGGAATCAAAGTTGAAAATGGCTCCCGCATTTGGATTGATACTGATCAGTTGCGGTGCCAATGTTGGCGGAACAAGTTGGCCCTCAAGGAGCCGGTTCACCGCACTCAGTAAGTCAATTCGAGGCGTGGTCACCTGGCCGGTGCCATCGGAATACGTGATGGGCACTCCCGTAGCTTGAAGCAAAGTGAGCAGTTGGTCCACGGTGGCGTTGGGGGCGACTTGCCGAAGTACCGCCCAGGCACCCGCCACGTGCGGAGCGGCCATCGAGGTGCCGTTAAACGTAGCGTAACCGTCATTTTCAATCGACGAGCGAATACTGGAACCGGGGGCGAACAGATCCAGCAAGTCACCACGATTACTAAAACCGGAAATGTTGTCAGCATTCGTGGTCGATCCAACCGTAACGGCCGTTGAAATACAACCAGGACCACCCACGGAATCTAGGAATCCGTTATTGCCCGACGCAATCACCGTCGCGATGTTGGCGTTCAGCAACGCGTCGATCGGAACCTTTGTCGGATTCGTGTCACAGTGTTGAAAGAACTGGCCGCCGCCCAGGCTCATGTTCGCCGAGGCGATGGTATACGTACTACTCAGGTTTAACACATGTTCGAGTGCGCGAATCTGGTCGGTTTGAAACGACAAGACACAGGGCCCCCCAGGACCGCACAGATTCGGGTCCTCAAAACGCGTGAATACCTGTAAACCAATAATATCAGCGCCTGGTGCGACTCCGGCGATCGGAGCGCCGGGGACTCCGGTACCATCGCCTGCCGCGATCCCCGTGACATGCTGGCCGTGGTTGCAGATGTTGTTCCCCCCAGCGTCGAGGCAAACCGGAGTCGTGATGTCCGCAGCTCCTGGGCCAATTTGCGTGGTGCTTCCATCGGGGCACAAGGAAATGCCACCGAGAGCCGTGGACGAAAAGCAAGCCTCCTCGATCACTCGTCCTGCCAAAAACGGATGACTGTTATCGAGCCCCGTGTCCAAGATGGCCACAGCGATCCCGCTGCCATCGAAGCCCAAATTATGAACTTGATTCGCACCAATCACCGGCAAACTGTTATTCAGAGCCGGTGGAACCGGAACGTCCTCGAAGATGGAAAGCACGTGCGGTGATTGCATCAGCGCCTGCAACGCATTCTCGCTGACTGCCAAAGACAGCAGTGGGAATCGGTCGAATTGGTGAATCACCGTCCCACCCAGACCCGTTGCCTCCGCCGCGACTGCCGCCGCCACGTCTTGACTCTGTAAAGTCACGATCACACGCGGCATTTCCCCCGTAGCGGCACGGTCCAAAAGTTCTTGGTTGCTCGCAACCGTGCCCTCGCTGCCTGAGGGGAGCAAGTCGTCCCCATATAACAAAACGCGAGCTTCCAGGTTCTCGAGCAGTAGCCTTCTGCGCAACCTCGCCGTAAGCCCAGACCGCTTGTGATTCTGATGCAAACGCCCGCCAGTGCGCGTCCAAACGCTTTGTCGTTTGGCCATACATATACCCTTTTGTAGGGGATTATCTAACTAAAAAACTGATGCGCGAACCGGCGTCAGATGTGATGAGCTGACATCAATGGTCGTTCCTCTATCTTCGTAAGTGCTTTTGAGAACGATACTTTCGATTCAATTCCATCGATTATAGTTGCGAATGAAGGCTTTGCAAGAAATTGGGACGATGGCTCCCAAAGCCCGTATTTACCCTAAACACATGAACCAACACACCAATTAGCCCGGTCGATCCATCCGGAACACCCAGATCGAAGATGGCTTATCGCGAGAGTCAGTGTCCCGTTTGGAGTACACCTCGCGCTCCGGCTCGCTACGATTCTTCCCCTCCAAACAGATCGATCAGCGCGGCGTGGACCGCTTGATGATGAGTGCTCTCGTCGCGAGACTTCTCCGTCAATCGCTCCAACAAGCCATCAAATTCCGCGACGACGGTCCGCGAGCCGAAGTCCCGTCCCCGAGCCGGCTGCGCGATCGACGAAGCAAACACGGCGTCGACAGGACGGCTCAGCAGCGCGGGCCGATCGGTGGCACGCGAGTTATCCGTGCCCTGACGAACCAATGGGGGCCGGGTGAGGGAGTCGTCAAACGACAACGCGCGAGGTGCGAACGAAACTTGTAGCGGCTCCAAGTTGAGCTCGACGGCATCGGCGGCCATCAACGTCGATGTCGTTCCCTCTCCCTCGCCAGAGCTCTGGCCGTTCAGCACGTTGATGACCCGCAAGGCATCCAGCGGCGAGAGGAAGCCGTCACCGTTGACGTCCCAGAAGGGAGCCACAGCGGGTGTGGAACTGGGGATGGTCTGAGAACCGTTTCGATTGATCTCGTTAATAATAATCAAGACATCGATCGGTGAGACGAAACCATCGCCATTGACGTCGTTCGGA
>JBGTHH010000590.1:0-6545 GCA_041746275.1 Pirellulaceae bacterium
GTCGACGCCGATACGGCGAACGAGATCGACGACCTCTATGCCATTGTCCGCGCCTTGGTCGCGCCCGAGTTCCAGGTCGAGGGGGTGACCTCGGCCCACTTCACCCGCTCGACGAGGCCCAACGAGACCGTACATCGGAGCCAGGCGATGAACGAGCAGATCCTGGACGCGATGGGGCTTCGCGACTCGATCCCCCACCCGGTCGGAGCCGATCGCTCGATGTCCGAATCGACCATCCCGGTCGATTCACCCGCGGCCCGCCTCATCATCAAGCAGGCTCATGCCGGGCGCCCCGACGACAAGCTGATCGTCTTCGCCCTCGGAGCGTGCACGAACCTGGCGTCGGCGCTCCTGCTGGACCCTTCGATCGAACCCAAGGTCGTGTTTGCATTCATCGATGGCGACTACAAAGACGGCCGATGGGGGCCGGGCATCTTCAACTGGAAGAACGACATCCATGCCGTCCGAGCGATCTTCGAGTCGCAGGTGGAGTACGTCCACATGCCGGCTCGCTCGGTCAGCGTGGAAATGGAGCTGACCAAAACAGAAGTTGATGAGCACTTGAAGGGGCGGGGAGGCGTTTGGGACTTGCTGGTCAATCGCTGGGAGACGTTCCCTCGCACGGCCAATCGGGAGACCAAGACAATGTGGGACCTCGCCCTGATCGAGGCGGTGCTGCGCCCGGAACTCGCCACCCCAGTCGTCGTCGGCGCGCCGATCATCCACAATGCCGGGAAGGTCGAGCAGTTTCCCGACAATCCTCGACGGGTCACGGTGTTCAAGGCGATCGACGCCGAGGGCATGCGACGTGATTTCTGGAGAGCGATCGACGCTGCGATCGCCCGGAACCCCCCCGCTCCATGACCGTCCTCCCGAATAATCTTGGCGAGACACTTCTACCCGCCTTGCCATGATAAGCGAATCGGGATGGACGCCCCCGGACGCCCCTAAGCAGCAAGTTCGCGAACAACATCGCACCGCCGCACGCACGCCGGGGCGACGTGGGTCATGGTGGGTCGGCGCTCGGTGACGTTGCAAGCACGGCAATGTCATTCGCTCGCTTGACCCACCTACTTGGCTTCGCGTCGAACGTCGATTCATCCCACGCGTCAACTCTCGATTGTTGATCCTCGTAGCAACAGACGATAAGCTGCTGAGTCGGCTGGCTGTCCCAATGGCCCCATCTTGTGCGCAAGTAGGTCGGAGTGGCGAAGGATTGGCGCGGTTGAGCCAACTCTGCGGGTTCTCATGCGTGATAAAAAGGTGAGCGGAAGCTAACAAGATCGGCGTCCGTCGTGTATGCTTTCTTGAACCGGCGAACCATTTGACCCTTCTGAACACTCTCGACAAGAGCATTGAACTGCGTCCAAGCAGCGGGTAACTCACAGATGCGAATTGAAGCATTGCGGCTAGATTCATTTTCTCCCTTCGCCGATCAAACATTGATCTTTCCGCCATTGTCGGACGGGGCCACTGAAGGCGAGGTTCAGATTTTGACC
Organism: Pirellulaceae bacterium; assembly: GCA_041746275.1. Classification (GTDB taxonomy): domain Bacteria; phylum Planctomycetota; class Planctomycetia; order Pirellulales; family Pirellulaceae. Next base: position 1,500 of record JBGTHH010000590.1, read on the forward strand.
GGCGAGAATGGAACCGGCAAAACTCGACTGCTCTGTATACTTGCCGCCGCTTGCGGAAACGATTCCGATCTCGGCAACCGTATGGGAAAACCGTCAGGTTCCACGAATGCAAAGCTCCTTGCCAGCGCTGGTGGAAAGTCTTGGTACTGGAGCTGGCATCCTAGGGTGTGTGTGATACTGAATAATGCGAATTCTGACGTTAAGTATTTGGAAACGGCTCTGAATCAACGCATGATTGCAGATAAGCGAAATTCGCTAACCCAAGTGAGTGCAAATGAGCCACCTCGCGCAGCATTGGCGTTTCGCGGCACTGGACGGGCCAATGACGCAAAGGTGATCGCAATGCAGACAGTGAATTTTGGCAATCCGCATGAGCATTTATCGTTTGAGCCGGCTACAAACGAAGACGCTCTCGTTTGTCAGAGCATGGCCAATCTGAAGATGGGAGCGGCGATGGAGTACTTGAGCAAGGGTCCGCCCGAGGCGGCGCGATCATTGAAGATCGTGGAAAGACTGGAGGGGACTATTTCGCGAGTTACCGGTCGAGAATTCTCATTTAACGTAACTCCCCATCCTGAGGTTCGGCTACTCGTCCATTGGGGTGGCGTGGCAATGCGAATCAGTCAACTTCCGGACGGATTGAGATCGATCATTGGGTGGCTTGTATCGTGTATTGCCAAACTCGAATCACAGTTTCCGGATAATTCTGATCCGCTGGATATCCCACTACTCTTGTTGCTCGACGAGCCTGAGAGTCACTTGCATCCGAAGTGGCAGCGCAAACTGATCCCCGCGGCGCAAACCTTGTTTCCCCATTCGCAGATCTTTGTTGCCACTCACTCGCCCTTTGTCATATCGTCGGTAAACAGCGGGTGGATTCATATCCTCCGGGCTAACAAGGCAGGTATCGTCGAAGCCGACAAACCACTTCCGTGCAGTGAAGGCGATTCGTACTTAGACGTTGTTGAAGACATTCTCGGCGTGAAGGAATGGTACGATCCCGAGACAGAACAATTGCTCGCCGATTTTCGAACCGCCCGCGACGAAGTTCTAAACGGTGACGGAGACGTTGATGAGTTGCGAGCAAAAGCTGAGGCGATTGCGAAGCGTAGCGATTCGTTGCGTGAGTTGATGGCGCGAGAGATGGCCCAGGCAAATCGGTTGGTTGCGCAAGGGGCGGCGAACGAATGAGAAAACAGGTGCGACCGGCGGCACCGGCCAAGTTGGCAGAGAACGCTGAGCGATGGAACAAACAGTGGACGGATCTGCGAACTCGCAACGCCAGTGCAAAATTTTCTTGGTATCAATTGGATGGCAAGAACGCCCGCGAGTGGATTTTGCCCGAACTGCGCGCAATGAATCAGGGGCATTGCTCGTTCTGTGACGCGTTTCCACTCGAAGATCGATCTTCGGAACCCATTGAACACTTCCGCCCAAAAACCGACGTTCGTTTCACAATGCTGGCATTCGCATGGGAGAATCTATACTACTGCTGCGAACTCTGTCAGAAGTCAAAACGTGAGCAATGGGACGAAGCTCTGTTATCACCAGATGAGGCGACATACCGATTCGACCGCTATTTCATTTTTGATTTTACGACGGGCGAGATTCGACCTAACCCCAGAGCGACTCCGCAAGACCGACACGCCGCAGCGACAACGATCACTCTGTATGGTCTGAATCATCCCGCTCGACGACGATATCGGCGCGTTGCATTAGACAATTGGATTGGAGCGGCAAACAAACGAATCGACGAATTTTCCTACCGCGACTTCGTCGAGCTTGCCACCACAACCGATTTGCCGGAGCAGTCGTTGCGATGAACGGGGAGGATGAACGAGGATAGGGATGTGCCCTTCGCGAATGGACTTGATCGGAACATTGCTTTTGTAACTCGATGTGTCAGACCCCTTTTCGGACAGGCTCTCCGTGAGGACGGCGAAGTGGTCAGTGTCTACAATGGTCAATGGGAAAAGAAAGGAAAATTCGCATGTCCGATTTGACATCGGGAACTCCGAGCAAGACACTTGCCGATGTAGTTGGCGACCTGGGCGGGATCCCCTTGGATCGCATCCTGTTTCACCCTCCGCCCGGTACGGCCACCGAGCAGGATGTCATCGATCAAGAGGCACATTCGCGCCATTGCGAACTTGTTGAGGGGGTCTTGGTGGAGAAGGCGATGGGTTATCTAGAATCGATTCTGGCCATCGCGATCGCAAGGCACCTTGCGAACTTCATTGTTCCTCGCAAACTGGGTTTTGTCTCTGGCGCGGACGGCATGATGCGGCTCTTCCCTGGTTTGGTGCGAATTCCCGATGTCGCATTCGCTCGCCGTGATCGATTTTCAGAAGGTAAACTGCCCGTCGAGCCGATTCCAGATCTCGCGCCGGACTTGGCCGTTGAAATCGTTAGTGGATCGAACACACCTGCGGAAATGGCCCGCAAACGCCGCGAGTACTTTGCCGCTGGCGTGCGTTTGGTTTGGATCGTCGATCCGAAGTCCCAGACGATCGCGGTGTTCTCTTCTCCACAGGAGAGCGTCGAGCTAGGTGAGAAAGATTCGCTTGACGGTGGTGACGTGTTGCCAGGTTTCTCGCTCGCCATCGCGGAACTGTTCGCGGAGTTGGATGGAATGACCGTCTCCGACTGATTGGGCCGCGAACATCCGTCAACTCCAGGGAACGAGAAACGTTGCTCGTGTATGGCAAATGAAATTCGAATTCAGCCGCCTGCTTTGACTAGATGACTGTCGGCCAGCGTTCCAGCAGACGCGTCAACAAGAGCAACAGGCCGACAAGGCCCGCTCCGATACTGGCAACCAACACGGCACCACTGGCAATGTCGAGTGCGTCGGCTAGAAGTTGGTTGTACCGACGATCGATCGCGCGGGCGAGCAACTCCAGCGCCGAGTTGAATAGCTCGGCGGTAAAGACCAGCGCGATACACAACATGAGCACGCACCAATCCAGCAGCGCTACCCCCAACCAACTCGCGGCGACGATGACGCCCACGGCCACCGGCAGATGAACGACAAAGCTGGAATGTCCGCGGACGCCGATCACGATACCGCGCAGCGCGACGGCGAACTTTCGCGGCCAACTGTGTTGAGGACGTTGAAACTCTTGGTTCATCGTGGCTGGTGGTTGCTCCCGTGCGGCTTATTCGATGCCATAGGCTCCGGCGGGTGGAATCTGCACGCCTCCGATGTAGCCGAGTCGACTGCTCGCCAGAAAACGCGGCTCGATCTGGAAGCCAATGCCGACATTGTCTCGGCTGGTATCGACGTTAAAGCCGATGCGAATCAGCGTCGATTCACCGATGCGTGTCAATCCAAGCGACTGTCCGATGCTGCCCGTCTCACCCAGATCGACCGCCGCCCCGCCGGTGAAGATCCACTTCTCGCTCATGCGATAGCTGATCGAACCGCTGATGATGCTGCTGCTGATCGGACCTTCGATCGAGCGGATTCCCAGGAAGAGACTGCCGTTGGCCGGTCGCGTAATGAAACTGCCCACCGAGAACGTGCGCAGTCCGTCGCCGAACAGATCGGCGAAGCCATCGGAAAGCAGTGTCACGCGGTCGCCGACATGCCAGCGAAAATCGTAGTTAAGCATACCGATCTCCTGGCCGAAGTTGTCGCGATCGGCTTTAGGAAAGTAGCTCCCTTCCACGTCGAAAGTGATCCAATCGACGATCCGTTCCTGGCCGGGCAAGCCGCGTTTGGTCTGCCAGCGTTGCCGGACGCCGACCTTCGCTCGCATCAGATCATCGGCGATCGCGGTACTCGGCGCGGTGACCCAGCCTTGCATGCCGCTACGGAAGGCGAAGTTGCGTTCGTCGAATTTCAGCGGAATGCTGGCCAAGCCAGGGAACGCATAGTTCCCCGTCGGCGAGACAAATCGCCGGCGAAAGAACTCGACCGAGTCATCGTCCAACGGTTCGTACAGCGGAAACTGATCGAGGTCTTGATTGGCATCGGCCCAGAAGACATCCGTGTCGAAGACCACCTTGTGCGCGATGCCATTCAGATTGAACAACTCGCTCTGCACGCCCGCATCGGCGCGCCAGATGGGTAAACTCCCCCGCACTCCCAATTGGCCATAGGCGCGTGTCAGCTCTTGGGAGGTAATATCCTCTTGCACATGAAACAGTTCACCCAAGGCATACGGAACAATCTTGGTGGGGCCGAGATTGAACGGCAAATCAATCTCTTGGCGAGTCGACGTATGAATCCCCTCGACGGGAACCTCCCAGGCCAACGGATTGAACTTGGGCACTTCGGTCGGATTGATCGGGTCGGGCGGCTCCGCCACCTGCAAACGCGCATAACCGACATGTGAGTGAGCGTGCCACGTCATGCGATCGAACAAAAACGATTGGCCGATTAACGTATGGTCCAGACGTGGGAGCCATTCCGTCTGCGTGAAGAAATCGTTCACGCGGACATCACCACTCACGCTCCACGAGCTGTTGTTGACGTAACGTTTCAGCTCGACACCGGTCGATTGGTCCTTCAGTTGATCCCATTCCAGTTCGTAATACTGTTCGAGAAAATTGCGGTCGCTGATATAGCCCGCCTCGGCCGAGACTTGAAAGCCGCTGCCCAATTGTTGGCGATGTTGCCACAGGGCTCGTCCGCGAAGCTCTTCCTCCGGCGCGAGCGAGCGTCGATCCGCGCCCAGATTATCCCGACCATCGTCGACGATTCCCCAGATATCGAGACTGCCCTGCGTCGGTCCGGGCAGCCACAGGAAGCCAGGGCGATCGTACTTGAAGTTCGTTCCCAACGCAGGTCCGCGTTCATGGAGATAGTCGGTCGCCACAGTCCACTTCGTGCCTTCCATCGGCTGTCGCACACCCAACAGTTGATACATGTCCCAATCGACAAGTAACTGCGTGCCAAACACACTGTCGTTCTTAAATCGGATGCGATCGACGTAGTAGCTGGGCTTGGTCAGATCGGTCGCGATGACGGGCCAATACAGTACCGGGAATCCCGCGACGTACAGGAAGTTGTTGCGGCTGGTCGCCAGCATTTGATGATCG
>JBGTHH010000591.1:0-5683 GCA_041746275.1 Pirellulaceae bacterium
CGGTCGAAGGGCAGCTTGCCCCAACCGCGACAGAAGGTGGGCCAACCGCCGTTCTTGTTCTGTAAACCCAGCAGCCAGCGAATGCCGGCTTGAACCGCATGCTCGATCCGCTGCCGGACCTCGGGGCCGCACGAAGGCGAGTGAATCCATTGGGCGAGCGCCAACAGCGCTCCCGGTGTGTCATCCGCATCCGGGACGGCTCCGCTCAGATCGCTCCAACCCCAACCCCCCGGGGCGGCTCCCGTGAACGGATGAACCGCGTTGTGTTGACAGCCCAACAACCAATCCAGGCTGGCCAGCTCCGTGACGTCATCCCCCGCATTGCCCAAGGCATTCAGAGCCAGGGTCGTGTTCCAGGTCGCGAGGTTGGTATCGATGGGCCAGCTCCCATCTTCCCGCATCGACGACAACAAGAAATCAAATCCGCGACGCGCAACGGGGTGGTCCACTTGGCCCGTCGCGGCCAAACTCATCACGACAAAGCTGGTTAGCGGTATGGCTTCCAGGTAGCCACCACTGGCTGGCTGCATTTTCTCCAGAACCTCTAGGCTGCGTTTCACGCACGACTTGCGCACGAATCTCCAGAGCGGATTGAGCGGCGGTGCATGAAAGAATCTCGCATGACCGATCGCCACCAACGCCGGAATGGCGTAGCTGACCACGGGCAGTCGCAGGAAGCGGTAGAAGCTTTGCGGAAAACAAGCCAATTCAAACGGGAGGGCCGAGACCTTGCGCCAGGGCACAATTCCCGCCAGCGCGCAGTTCGCGAGAATCGGCACCGCGAACGTCTTGTCCTGCCCGTAACGTTTCTTTAAACCGGCGATCCGGCCGTGTTCGTCGATGTACTTTTCGGCTCGTTCCAGTAGCCCCGCATGAGCACTGGGGACTCCGGTCAGATGAAACGCGGCAACGGCCAACATGGTCGTCGAAATATTCGAGTAACTCTTGTCGGTATCTCCCCAACCGCCATCGGCGTTCTGGTGATCGGCCAGCCACTCGATGCCGCGGACGATCAACTCGCACAGTTCCGACTCGACCATCTCATGGGCAAACCGACCAGTTCGAGAGTCGATCGCGCCATGACGCTTGACGAGCGCCAGCGCGCTGATTGCAGTGGCCGTGGACAAAGCCGATGTCGACAACTCGCCAATCCAATAACCGCCGGGTTCTCGTTGTTGGAGGAGATCGAATCTCGCCTGTTCGTAGGCCGCGAGCAAGCGATGGGGAGCAAGTTCCTGCGAGGGCATGGGATCCCGGTGGGTTGCGAGGATGGACAGGACGATACGCCGTAGGGCGAGGTTTCATCTTAAATCGCTCTCCCGCGCCTGTCGAGCGGCGACAGCCCCTAAGTTGGGTTGGTGCGATCTCGCCCCAACTTTGGTTTCGCCAAGAGTATCATTCCATGGCTGGCACAACCGTTGGTGTCGTGCTACTTGACACGCACCTGTTCTACGAGTCGCCACTTTGACGGCGACGCTCGACTTGCTCATCCACGTTCATGTTGAGAACCGCTACCGTCGTCCTTCCCACATCGGACTGGCAAGGACTTGGCGAGCTTTCGCCTGAATTATCGCCACGAAATTATTGGCTCGCACATAACCTTCGTACTCGGCACGCTCGGCCAGTGTCAACTCGCCTTCATTGCATTTGTTGGCAAGTTCCTCGACCCGCTGTTGAAATTCCTCGTCCGCTTGGTACTCAATCACCGTACGAGCCTTGTCCGTCGACAAGATCATCTGTAGGACAGGATCAATACCACGATCAAAGGCGTTGTTTTCGGCCGTACTCATCGCTGGATTATAACTTGAATCTGGACGGCCCGACCATCCCTTGGCCGCAACTCGCGACTATACCATCTCCAGCCCCGTCATTGTGCTGGTGCCGGTCGCGAAGCGATCGTCCGCGAGGCCAACGCGTTGCATTAAGCTGACGAAGAGGTTGGGCAACGGATAGTTATTCTTCGGATTGAAGCCGAGATGTTGCCCGTGGCGGAAGCCGCCGCCCGCCAATACGACAGGCATATTCTGGTTGCTGTGATTCGAGGCGTTGCCCAGGTTACTGGTCAGCAGTACCGAGGTGTTGTCGAGCAGGCTCGTGCCGTGATCGTCCGCCCGCGCGAGACCGCGGAGGAATTCACCCCAAGCACTCATGATCGCGGTTTCCACAACCGCCAACTGTTCGAGCTTCTCTTCATCGAGTCCGTGATGGCTCAACGAGTGATAGCCTTCGTCGACGCCGGGCAACGGCACCACGCCGCCCGATCCTCCGAGGTGATAGACGATGAAACGGGTGGAATCCGTTTGCAATGCCAAGCGAATCATGTCCGACATCAACCGCTGTCGCCCGACGAAATCATTGCTGTTGCCGATATCGATTGGCTTGGGCACATCCACTTTGGGCTTCGGACGACTCGCCCAGGCTTGCGAGTCGGACATCCGTTTTTCCAGATCGCGAACGCTCGTGAAATAAGCGTCCAACCGTTGTCGGTCACCGCTGCCAAGCTCGCGTTCGAGCCGACGAGCGTCTTCGCCGACCAGGTCCATAATGCTGCGTCCTTGAATCACACGCTGGGCTTGCTTCGCGCGCTCCGCGGCCGAGTCGTCGATGAACAACTGCGTGAACAACTTCGACGGCGAGGACTCCGCCGGAATCATCGACCCATTCTCGGTATACGCAGGGCTATTGCTGCCGTCACTGCTCAGCACCAAGGACGGGAACCTCGTGTGATGCCCCAGGAATTTGGCCATGTGCTGATCGAGCGAGATCGAGTTCTTGGCTCGTCCCGAACTGCCCATGGGACTGGCGGTCAAAATGCTCGCCTCCGCGCGATGCCCACCCGTGACCCCCGGATGCGACGAACCCGAGATCACCGTGAACTGCTCGCGCAAATCCTCGATCGGCTGCAAATAGCGACTCGGTTGATAGCCACGTCCTGCGTCCCGCGGGTTGAGGTTCTCGGCGTGCAGGCCCAGCCCTAGCGTCATCGCCACAAACCGTTTGGGAGGGGCTGTGCTGTCGGGCGCGGCAAACGCTGCGTCCATGGCACTCAACCACGGAATGCCCATGGCGACTCCGGCTCCCCGGAGCAGCGTGCGGCGATCAAGCTTACGGCGAAAGTTGAAATGAATTGGCTGGGTCACGTTCTACCTCTCTACTTATTCAAGAACACTGGACTCGTCACGACCGATCGCAGCAGCGTGCGTAGGCCGAAGTTGGCGGGTGTGGCTTCCGCCACGATGTGGTCAACCGCTTCGCGATCCGCGAAACTGACGGGTGCACCTGTCCCATAAGTGATCAGCTTCTCGGCGACATTCCGAGCCAACGCGTGCTGATCGGTCAGCACCAAGGCCTGAAACTCGCGAAGATCCTGGAAGGGGCGTCCGTCCGGCATATCAAAGCTCGCATCGATCGTAGCACCTGGTCGCATTCTCCCACGCTCGAGCTGGAAGTACTTGTCTCGCCATCGACCAGCCGGATCGTAATTCTCCAAGGCAAATCCCGGTGGATCGATCTTCACATGACAAACGGCGCAGGCCGCGTCGGCTTGGTGTTTCGCCAGCATCTCGCGAATCGTCTTGGCACCCCGGATATCGGGCTCGATCGCGGGTACGCTTTCGGGCGGCGGTGGGATCTCCGTGCCCAGCAACCGCTCCGAAATCCAAACACCTCGGATGACCGGAGATGTCGTCGTCCCGTTCGCCGTCACTTTGAGGATCGTTCCGTGCGTGAGCAAACCACCGCGATGGTCTTCCGGCCGGAGAGTGATCTTTTGGAGCTTGTCGCCCTCGACGCGGTCGATCTCATAGAACCTGGCGAGGCGACTGTTCAAAAACGTGAAGTCCGAATCGATCACATGGCCGACGCTCAGGTCGTCGTCGAGCATCATCTGGAGATAGGCATGGGTCTCGTCGAGCATCGACTGCTGCACGATGACATCAAAGCCGGGGTAGAGCTTTCGATCCGGCTCGGTGAAATCGATCAAGCTGAGGTCCAGCCACTGGGCGGCGAAGTCCTCGACAAATCGCTCTCCGTGCGGATCGCTCAACATTCGCTCGACTTGTGCGTGTACAACCTTCGGGTCGCTAAGTTGCGACTCGCCAGCCAAGTCGAACAACGTCGCGTCCGGCGGGCGATTCCACAACAGATAACTCAAACGCGAAGCGATGGCAAAGTCGTCTAACGGACCTGGTTGCTCGTGGAAGTAAAGGAAACGTGGTGAGCAGAGCAACGCGCGGTAACCGGCGCGGAGGGCGGCCACAAAGTCCTTGTCTTGGTCCAGTGAAGCAAGCGCCAAGGCTACGTACGGCTTCAAAACTTCATTCTCGACGGGCCGCCGCAACGCTCGGTTGGCGAATGATCGCATCAATCGTTCGACATCACGCTGCGGTTGCTGCGAGACGACCTGCGCGGGAACACGACGGGCTGCGGGCTGCACTGCCAAGTCATCGAACAGCAGTCGCCGCACAGCTTCGTCGTCCGGGCCGCGGTGGATGCGTTGCATCTTGATCCACTCAATGGCTACGCCCGGAACATCCTGTGGCCCGCCCTCGCCCGTGCCGACTTGGCCGCCGTCAAACCGAGCCATCTTCAGCGTGTCATCGCCGGGACGTACCTCGAGCATATCGCCGCGCGACAACCACGCCTCGAACGTTACTTCATGCGGATCGTCCGTGGCCTCGAAGGCCCCGACCCAATCGAGCAGCGGGGCACTGGAAACACACCGACCCGAGCGAACGGTACACCAGACACCGTGATCGGCGGGCCGCTTCAACGCTTTGGCTCGGAGCGTGAAGCGATACCAACCATCTTCCTTGGCGGTGGTCGCTGGCAAACGCCCGTAGAAGATTAAACGGGACGACCACGTGACCGCGTGGCCATCGATCAGCTCCGGCTCGCGTGTGCGTGACTTGGGACGTGTGCGAACAATCGCCGTGGCCGGAAGATCACGCGACCATTCATCGGGCTCCGACAAGGCGCGTCGAAACGCTTCGTCCAGCGCGGCGTCGACCACCGAGACATGTTGTTCGAGTTGAAAGTGCGACATGGCTTGGCCATCCGCGACCGTCGTGAATCCGCCGGACCGTGGCTCCTCAGGCATCTTCGCCGCCAAGGGGATGTCGATGCCCAACAGATCGTGAAGCGTCCGTTCGAGTTGCAAGTTTGTGAGTCGCCGCGCACGCACTCGTCCCCGTGCGGCATAGTCCGTTTGCTGCGTTTCGCGAATCCACGAACCGGCTTGGTTCAGAAACTGATCCCTGAGCTTGGCATCGACAGGTTCGGCTGCGGCTGGCGGCATTTCATGATCGCGCACGCGGTCGAACACACGGGCCCACTTCGTGGCGCTGGCGTTCTCGTGCAACTCCGTCGACAGCGTCGCGAGATCCAGTCCCGCTTCAGCCTCCGCACCCTGATGGCAATCGTAACAGTGCGTACTGAGGAACATCCGCGCATCCGTCGGCAGCGTACCCGAGTCCGCCGCGTAGAGAACTCCGCCGCGGAGTACGGCGAACAATATGACGGTGATGGAAAAACGAACCTGCGGATTCATGCGGTATTCTCGTGGTGCGTAGGGCGGGACCAGCGGTGGGTGTCGGCTGGCGAGTCTTAGGGGTTTGCGGATCGTATCCGTCGACGAACCGGTACAACCTCCGACTGCGCAGGTTCTTGATTCTACACGGAATCG
>JBGTHH010000592.1:0-16060 GCA_041746275.1 Pirellulaceae bacterium
CCGAGGATCTTGCTGACGTCCCGCGTTGTGCTGCGGAACGAGCCCTGGGCGTTATCATCGCGGGCCGCCTCCATGTCCATATAGAAACTCGGCAGGTCGATCACGCCCACGCGAAACGGGTTGCCGTCGGGCTTTTGTCCCCGTTCCAAGACGTCGCTTTGCGCGGCGCTGTCTTCCAACTGGATCTGAGCCCGCGTAATTTCATAGATCTTGGTCTCGCCCGCGCCACCCGGCTGCACGCCGAGCTTGACCACCGTTCCAGCGTGGCCGCGAATGAGTTGTACAACATCGTTTAACTTCATGTCGACCACGTCCACCATTTGGCCCTGGTCGCCGCTTACGCTGACAATGCGGTCCTCGGGCTTCAGCCGACCATCCTTATCCGCCGCGCCTCCCGGAATGACCTTCGAGACCACGGTGTAGCCATCCTCAGAGATCTGCAAGGCGGCTCCGATCCCTTCCAGATTCAGCCGCATCTGAATGCGGAAGTTTTCCAGTGAATTCGGCGACATGTAAGTCGTGTGCGGATCGTAGCTGCTGGTAATCGCGGTCAGGAAGCGTTCGAGCAGTTCATCGCTATCGGTCTGATGCCAGCGTTTGGACAAGCTTTGATAGCGACGGAGGATTTTCTTGCGTGCTTCCTCGTCCGTCACTTTATCGGCCTTGAAGGTCAGCAGATTCAGCTTGATCAGCTTCCGCCAGCGGTCATGGACCTCCGCTTCGCTACGAGGATAACGCAAGACCTCGACATCGGTCACCATCGTTTCCTCGAGAGCGAAGTCGTGGGGCTGCGCCACCAGTTGCTTCACCAACTCGACCCGCTCATCCAGTCGCTTGAGGAAGCGGTTGAAGACGACGTAGGCGAAGCTGACGTTACCCTCCTCGATATCGTTGTCCAACGAGCGTTCCTTGACCATGAACTCGTCGATATCCGATTGCAGGAAATACATCTTGCGTGGATCGAAACCCTTAAGAAACGCTTGCATCGCGCGCATCGAAATCTCGTCGTCCAGCGGATGTCGCGAGAGATGCTCGTTCTCCATGAAGGAACGCACCACCAAGGTGACACGGCGATCACTCCGACCGGGGCCTTCCAACGGTGCGGCCAGGGATGTCCAAACGACTGAGATTCCGCCGAGCAGCACTAGAGCGAACAGGCAGCTCAGCCAACGCTTACGAACCAGGTTGATATCAGCGTTGCGCATCACGTTTCCTTCAGTGTGTTAGGGAGACGAGGAAATTGAAGCTTCGTAACCGACTTAAAGGTAATAGCTTAATGGATGTTAAGCGTAATTGGGGGCTGAGGCAAGATCGATGTGTGGTGGGGCCTGCATGGGCTGGAGGAAGTTTAACCAAAATGGTCGCTTGTCAAGGGTTAGGGCGAGGCAAGCTGGACCAAGGGGCCGGTGCCCCCAAATACCTTGATGCGAAGTGCTTATAACCTGCAACGAGCCTGCTCGTCCACCCGATAGCGGAGCCATTACCCGCCCTGAATGAACTTGGCGAAGATCCTGTCGTTGACTTCCACGTTCGCGGGTCGGAAGTAAGAACTGTGAGCACAGGCGGGGTTGAGCGCCAGGCCCGTGAAAGGAATCTTGGCACAGCCAACCGGATCGAGGCCGAGAAATTCCCGATACACCACGAACCGCTCGCCGATGTAGCCTCCCACCACATCCCCGCCCGCATCGAGATTGATCATCCGTTCGACATGCGTCGGTCGCCGTCCGTCCCGCACTCGCCCAAATAAGTTCGCTTGCACCATGCGGATCGATAGGGCGCTGCCGACCACGAACAGATTCGCCACGCGTCCCGACATCGATTCGGCGTCCAGGCGTCGCAAGCCTTCGTAAGCCACCACCGTGCCCCAACTGTGACCGATGATGTGCATCTTTCGCCCGCTTCGCAGCAATGGACGGACGATACGATCGAACTCGGCCAGGATGGCTTCGCGAGTTTCCTCGCTGGCCATGTACCGCGCGAAGTCATCAACCGCGAATCCCGCGCCGCGCGGCCGTGCAAGTCGCTCGACCGATTTCGTCCCATCGGACAATTCGATCTGACGTTCGACCTGTTCCATGCGTTCCTCGAGTTCTTGTTCGAGTTGCCGAGCCAACGCGGCGGCCTCGACTTCACTGGCGACCCGCCGGAGGGAACGCGGATTCGTGTGATGACTCCAAAGCACTTCGTGGCGTTCCAGCGCGCGGCGCAGATGGGGTTGCATCGCCGCATACCACGGCACAGAGTAACCCGTGCGATGCTGACTGATGCCGTGGACATAGACGACACACTCGTCGCTCAACGCTCGTCCCGCGAGTTCCGTCACGATGCCGCGCGCCGGTTGTCGTTCGGCCAAATCGATCAGCTTCTCCGATACGCGCAGCAAGTTGCCCAACAGCTCGAGTGGTTGCGACTCGCTCGGCCGAACCCACTCGGTGATCGTGGACGGAGATGGCGCGTCGACGGCACCGATGAGCGGTTGGTCTTCGAGGAACGTATCGTCATGCTCGGGCGGAGTGCTCGGGCGTGTCACGTCGTCGGTGGGCGTGGCGCGACCGCCAAACAGTGGCTCGTCGGCAAAAGGCCCTTCGTTCTGAGGCGTCTGGCCGTAGCCGTGGGTATGAATCTTCTTGACCGTCTCGATGAAGACTTGCTGGACGGTTGCCTGCGAACCCAGATTGCGAACGGTCTCGCAAAAATAATACGAAAAGGCTCCGTGATAGGAGCCCGCGATGAAGGCGTCGGCTGCGGTCTCGACGTCGGCGGCACTGGCCAGCAACTGGTGATTTAATTGGCTACGCATCTGCAAGGCCAACTGCCGTGGACGCACCGATCTCGACTTGGGCTGTAGCCGTTCGGGAGGCGGCACGAAACGCGCGATCACGGGACGTGCCTCGTACGATCGCAACAGTCCCATCACCTCCCTGTCTCCCGTCTCCAGTTGCCGGATCGTCCGCGATGTCTCGGCAATGGGCAGGTGATGCGCTGTGTCGGAAACGATCATCAGTCGCGTCTTCGCTGTAATCGAGCGAGCCTTTTGAAAGTTGGCGGTGATCGCGCGTGTGCCCGTACCGGCATGACAACAATCCAAGATCACCGTTAGTCGTACGCCCGCGGGCACCTTCCTCGTCAAGGCTCCCAGATCGTCGTCGATTAAATAGGAACTGGGTGTGTCCCAGTCCATGTCGTACAGGCACAGCAACTCGTCGACGTCTTCATCATCGTTTTCGCTCTTGATGTAGGAACCGTGTCCGGAGAAATGAAAGACCAACCGATCCCCAGGACGCGCCGCCTCGATCATCCAATCGAAGCCTTCTCGAATCGAGTCCTGCGTCACGTCCGCGTCCAGATGTGGGCGAATGTTCTGGTCTTCGAAGCCATACGTTTCGATTAACAGACGCTGGATGTTCTCGACATCGTTCACACAGCCGTTGAGGTCCGAGATGGATTCGTAGTTATTGATCCCAAACAAGATCGCGCGGTCTGCCATGGTCAATTGCTCCCCGAAATGATTCCCCCAAGCTGATCAATGCACTTTATGTCGACGCTGGTCACGGACACATTGTCATCCGAGTATACTCAGCCCTTCGTTAAGGTGGTAATAAATTCGGACAACGCTTCGCCAGACAAGCTCGGTCGCGCTCCATTGCTTGCGGCTGCTTCATCGCCACACCGCGCCGAAGGAGATGCCGCGCCCACCGGTCGCCCTAGCCGCTACTTTTGCGACGTGAGAGTTTTCATCCGTTGCCGGAACTGTTCGGGATCGTATCGTGCGGCGGCGGACAAGGCATCAGACAGTCCGTGGGACAGCGGCACGAGCTCCCGCGTGGCTGGCGTGGCCGCCCGCGACGCACATCGCTCTTGCCCGCCATTGGGAAGGTCAAGTTGCAAGTCGGTGGTCAGCTCGGCGATCAAGGCGCGGATCGGCTCACGCTGATCGGTCTCGACAGTGAGGTCGCAATGCAGTGTGCGCAAGGCCCAGGCCAGTTGCCGTGCGGAAGCGTAGTCGTGAGTTTCCGTGCTGCCAATGCGCACCAGCATATTGAACGATCGTCGCACGGCGGCCCGATCAAACGGCTTTTGCGCCACATCGGTAATCAACTCGCTGGTCAACCAATCGCTGAGCGCCGCGCTGGGAGCGGCGATCCGGCGTGGATTCCCAAACGGCACGGCCGCGAACTCGACTTCGACAGCGGCCAGCTTCGACTGGAACTCCGCGAGCATCTTCTCGTAGCTGGGACGATCGGGCGAGATATGCAGTATCGCCAGCCGCACCAAGGCGTTCGGCCAAGCAGGTAGCGTTGGTCGACCCAAACGCGCGTTCGCGCGGCGAGCCGGGGACGAGCCAGAAACACTTAGCTCCTGATGGCAAGCGGCACAATCAAACGCGGCAACCTCGGGCCACGTCGCTCCCTCGTGGGTCGTCGCCCCCTCGTGGGTCGTCGCTCCGGACAGATCGTGCAACAACTCGATCGACTCGCGCAGCGCCACCACACCGCCCAGCACCACCGCAGCCGCACCATGCTGATGTTCGACAATCCGTGTCGTACGGTCGCTCGCAGCGGGCAGCAGGTACTGATGGTTCTCGCGGAGAAATTCGTCGAAAAACTTAAATGGCTTCTCGGTACTGCCCGCGGTCGTGGCGGCTGACTGACTGTCGGAGACTTTCTCGCTGGGATAACGCCAATGTCGCGGCATCTGTTGGGCGAACGATTCGATCTCGATGCTGGGTAGCGGCGGGTGGCCAGCCGCGTACATCGCGTGCGTGACGACCTTGCCTTGTGCGGCATTGCCGATGTGACACGAAAAGCACTGCTCGGCGCGCTTCACCGGATTGCGGACGTCAATCATGCCGAGTGCCTCTTTGTCCACGACGGATTTCGCCCGCCACGACTCTTCGGTATGCTCTCCGTCCCACCGCCGGCTCGGCCCATGGCACGACTCGCAAGCCACACCACGCTCGAAGGTCGGCGGACGCTCGTGCCCCTGTAGCCAGTTTGCATGACAACTCAAACAGGCTTGCGCGGCGCGGATGTCGGGAATATTCATTTGACGACAGATCTGTGCGCTGAGTTCACTCCGAGCCGGATCGATCAATGCAAAGGCTTGCGAATGAATGTCGCTCTGCCAGATCAGCGATTCGTTCAAATGGACGAAGTTCGTGACACCGCGTTCAACTTGAATGGGCGTGGGACCACGGTGGCAGCTCTCGCAACGTTCGACACCGCGGAAGCCTTGATCCGCCGTCGGCAGCGCGTCCTGACCGCATCCTGACTGTGGAGGCAAGCACGATCCTAGCCACACGAGAGCACTGACCAAGGCGATGATCCACCGCTGGCTGTTGAAGTGACGTACCATGCTATGGTTCCACTCGCTGACGAACTTGTCGCAGCAACTCGCTGATAGAATGATCGATCTCGCCTCGCGATACGTTCCCTGGGCCATCGAAAAAGATACCACGCGGACTGTCAAAGTTCGGTGGGAACGCCAACTGGTTGCGTAATTTCGTGATGCCTCGCGTGATCTGGTCGTCTTCACTGCCCCCTGCATCACGCCGCGATTGTTCCCAGGCCACGAGCGCGAGATACCACTGCGCCGCTTCGTCCCAATTGGTCACCGTCGGTGGGGCCGCCGGTTGCCCCGCCGCAGCCGATCCGCGCAGCATGTCTTCGAGAGACGGAGCTTCCATGCGTGTCGCCGCGATGGCTTGCCGCACTGCGGCCAGATCGGGGAGGAAGCTACTTTGCATCTGCTTCGCCAGCGTATCGAGTGCGTCGTTTCCCGCCGAGCGGTGTAGGCCGAAATACCAACTCCCCCAGTCCGCCATTCCGGACGACGGACGATGGGCCATCTGCTGCCGCCAGCTTGGATGCACCAGCTCATGATGGCACGCGAAGCAATCGTACTCGGCAAACTCGGGCCAGACGGCCTCTGGTTCGTCGTCAACGGCTCGGTCCACGCGCGACGCGAGCAGCTCGAGTGCCGCCGTGGCCGACGCCTGCTGACCCGCCGCCCAGAGTTGCCGTTCGAGCTCTGGATTGGCTTGCCGTTCGGCCGCATCGCGCCAGTGTTTGGGCAACATCTCGTGGTACGCGGCGAACTCGAACTTGAGCACGGGATGACCGGCGGCGATCAGATCGTGATTGACCTCGCGGCCCGGCGAGCCAACGTGGCACTGGGCACAGAGACGAGCTCGTACCGCGACATTCTCGGTATCAACAAAACCCAACGCTGCCGCGCCCCCTTGCTGTTTGGTTGTCATCCAGGGAGCACTTACATGGGGCTCGATCCAGCGTTCGGCCGCGCCATGGCACATTTCGCAACTGACGCCCTCACGGTGATAGAACGTCGCGGCTTGCCGGGCTTGGTCAGGCTGCGGATTGTGACAGCCGAAGCAGTTGGCCAGTCGATTCGCTTTGTCGATGTCTCGATCGGTTGGCAAGGCAAGCCTCGCCAGCATCCGCGCGGATTTCTCATTCAACAACGTTTGATAGGCTCGCGCATGGGGATCGTGGTCGAGCCAATACACATACTCATGACGACGGCTGTGTGCGAAGCGTGGATCGGGTTCGACACCTCCATGACAAGCGGCGGCAGCACACGAACGAGCTCCAAGGAACTGCCCCGATCGTTCGGCTGACATTAACTCCCGCCCGCTGTCAATGAGCAGCGCCGCCGCTTCGACCCTCGCGTCCATCTCTTGGGCACACAGGGAGCGCGTCGCGAGGGACGCGGCTGACAGCGCTCCGAGCGCGAGCATCACCACCATGGAATTGTCCCGAAATAGGTTCCGCAATTCCAAAGTAGCGGTTGGGCGCAAGCCCACCGGTTTTGCGAGACCGGACGGCGTGCGCCGTTCCGCTAAAGCGGGAAGCAATTTCGGGACTATTCCCGTTCGGACGCGAGTCCAAAGTCGCGGGCGATGCGTACTGAAATGCGGATTAAGGCTGGGTTGATTCATCCACTTCTCGACGTTCAGGCACATGGCTCTGAGTCAGGCTGGAAAGCCTGACGTACCCTAGGGTTGATTCATCCAGTTCTCGACGTTCGGGCACATGGTGATACCGATGGCACTCGACACAATTCCCGCGTGCATGGCGTTTTATCGGCGAACCGCTGGGAGCACCGTGACATTGCTGACAGATTTCGATCTTGGGGAGCAAAATATCTTGTACTCCGTGACTGTCCAAGCGATAAGCCAAGTCGGAAGCGGGTTCTCCCGATGGCTCTGCGGAAGATGTGTGGTGACAGTCGCGGCACGCCATGTCGCGATGGCGATCGTGGCGGAAGTGGCTACGGGCCAGCCAACGTTCGGGGATTTGTGGAGGAATGATCTCGAATCCCAAGCGTGATCCGATCGCTTCGTCTGGCGATGGAGCCTTGGTCAGATGGCACTTCTGACAAGCGTTACTCCGCGGCTGCTGACCACTGAATTGCGGTGTTTGGAAGATCGCATTCTCAACCAATCGCAACTCGAGCTCGACCCACTCCCACTGGTCGCGCGATGTCGTCGGCCGGGCCGGTGGTTTGTTCGGCAAACGCGAAGGCTCGTTCCGTTGCGACGCTTGCAGTTCCTCGGGGTGTTGCCGCGCGTAAGTTAGCAAACGGTCTCGCAACACTCCCCGCAAGATGTCGGGACGGACGTGCGGCAGCGGTTCGTCCGTCAGCTTACCGCTGAACCGCAGTGGATGGCAGGCACCACAATGCTGCTCATAGACGATCGGACGCATGTGGTGGCCCGTGGCATCGGGCTGATGGCAGTCTCCGCAATCGAGCTGCACTTGCTTCGGTGAACTGTCCGGATCGCGGCGCGAATCCCAAGGCGTGGCGAGCGGTTGGAGATGCTGGTGGTGGCTGAAGTGCAGCGAGGACTTATCCTCCCAGCCGTTCTCACGAGCGGCGTCGGCGTTCTCTCGGGGCCGCAACCGGGCGACTTGCTGCAACGCAGCGGCCGTCTCCTCGGTCCAAAAATCCGCAGCGGATTTTTCGGCAGCCCAGGTGCGATGCAAGCTGATCTGAGGATGCTGTTCGAACGGTGCGTGGCACTTCACACAGAACGAGTCGGCTTGTTCGGTCAATCGCAACGCGCCGCGATGTTCCTGGTGACAGTGAGCACAATCGGGAACTCCCAAGGTCAGAGCTCGGTGATGATGATCTTGTTTGCTTTGACGATGACAACGTTGGCAATCTTCGTCGCGCACCGAACGATGGGTGTTATCCAATCGAGCCAGCCGAACCAGCGGTTGCCACGGCGTTTGATGACACATCGCACAATCGTGCGACACGTGCTGGTGACTGGTGGCGATCGGCCGCGACAGATAGATCGAGGAATCGCCGCGCCACGTGGCGAAGCCCAACCAGAGCAACGGCACGATCCCCGCCGCGAGCGTCAGCCAACGACGACGGCGATGCAGCGCGTTGGGATATCGCTCGACTTCGATATCCAGCCGCTGAGCCACCGATGAATGCGTGCGAGGATCGGGCATGTCAGTAGTACACCGAGGCGATCGCATGGGCCACTCCGAGCACCAGCAGCGACAGCGATAGGGGAACGTGAACGAACAGCCAGAGGTGGAGCCAGCGATGCAATCGGACTTGTCGAGCCAACTCGCGGCGTTCGTCGCAAATCGCCGCGAGCTGCGACAAGACATCGCCTCGCGCGGCGGGTAAGGTCTGTTGTATCTGGGCAAAGATCGCCGCCGCGCGGGACACGTTGTGCAGCGGCGATTCGCGGCGGTACTCCGCGGCCAGGAAGGGACGCACGGCCGTGACATAGAAATCACGCAAGGTCTCTTGGCTGGTGCCCGCTTCGCGCGCCGCAGGCGGAGTGGTTGTATCGAGCGAGTCGTCCAGCGGTGGGAACAAAGTACCGCAGATGGCCACGACTAGCCCATCTGCCGTAGCTCGCAACGCGGCGCAGACGTGCGGGATCTGCTCAAACATCGCTTCGCGCGGCGTCGACTCTTTCAAAAGCCGCGGCAGGTACTGCTGAAAGATCACTCCCAAGATACCGCTGGCCACCACCAAGGCCAGGACAGCCAATAAGACCTGCTCTAACAAACCTCCCCAACGAAAGCCCGCATGGAACAGGAGCAACGGCACGCTGAGCAGCCCGAGCCAGATGTGGGCTCGCAACCAGAACTGGGCCGAACCGAGCCGCCAGCGGGGCAACCGCTTGCGGCCGGCGAGTAAGCCCGCGAAGACGAGCAACAACGATCCCGCGATACCAAAGAGCAACCCTTGCCAACTGCCGCCCGTCGGCCCATGGGTTGTGGACCGGACATAGATCACGTACAGCCCACTCGACAAACCCACTGCCAAGGCCGTGATGATCATCCAGGTTCGGTGACTCTTGTCAATCAGCAACTGGGCCAAGCTCCTCTCGGGAGGCGGTTAGGGATTGTGTGATTGCGGTTCATGAAGGGCCATGCGTTGTTCCATCACGCGTTCGAAGCTCTCGCGCAGCTCGGGGAGATTCGCCGTCAGGGCTCGGAAGTCACCTTTGCGCAACGCCAGCAAATTCATGGCACTCCGGCAACGAATCGTGGCAGCGCGCGTGCGATTGTTCAAGAGCGCTTGCTCGCCAAAGTAGTCACCTGCCTGGAGCGTGGCGATCAAACTCTGCTGGCCGTCGGTTTCGATCAGCACTTCGGCCACGCCGTCGAGGATAATATACAGCGCGTCGCCCAAGTCGCCTTGGCGGAAAATGATCTCGCCGGGCTCAAAATGCGATTGCGTTACACCATTGGAAGCCGTCAAACGCAACTGCACCGAATCGGCGGGAATCATCAGATCGAGCGCCCACGCCACGCCGACCCTAACTTTGCGAACGACGCCGGGAAGCTTCCACCAATACACGGTACGCCACATGAGCCACGCGACGAATCCGGAAATTCGGACGCGATGAAACAATTCGGCGACCGCACTGTGATGCCCGACCGAGCCCATCTTCCCTAAGCCCGTGAAGTCGAAGGGATGAAGTTCGCCACCGCGCATGCGCGCGGTGAGGTTCCGCGCCACCGTGAGAGCTTGCCGACTGGCATGTTGGGCGGTGGGCGGGCAATACTCACCCGCGTTCGCCGTGGGCACGCAGGCACAATCCCCCAGTGCCCACAGATCTTCCTGTCCCTCGACCCGTAGATAACGATCGACTAGCACTCGGCCGCCTTGCTTGGGAATCGCGAGCGGTTCGATTTTCGGATTGGGAGACGACGGTACAGTCGAAACCAGCGTGTGCGTGGGTATTCGCTCGCCATCGTCCAGGATGGCCGAGTGGGCGCTCGCGGTCCTCAATCGCCGACCCAGACGCAGCTCGACGCCGCGTCGCCGCAGGACGTCGGTGGCGTAGAGGCTCAAACCCTCGGCCAGTTCGCGATGCAGCACGCGTTCGCCGGAATGCACCAAGACCACACGGATCTCGCTGGGATCGATCTGCCGATACTGCTTGGCAACGCGGCGGAGGAAATCATTCATCTCCGCGGCGACTTCGACACCCGAGAACCCGCCTCCCGACACGACGAACGTCAGCAGTTGACGTCGCAGTTCAGGATCGGACTCGATACTAGCCTCTTCCAACGCGTGGAGAACATGATTGCGCAGATAAACGGCATCGGCCAACGTCTTGAACGGCAAAGCATGTTCGTGCAAGCCGGGAACGCCGCGAAAATCGGTGACACTGCCGAGCGCCAACACAAGATGATCGTAGTGCAACACATCCGCCCGCGGTCGAAACCCCGGCACAAGCGTCACCGTCCGCGATGCCAAGTCGATCGATTCGATCTCGCGCACATACAACCTCGTGCGCTTCAGCATCCGCCGGATAGGGTTCACCATGTCGAGCAGGCCAATGTTGCCCGAGACCACCTCGGCCAAGAGCGGCTGGAACACGAAGTAGTTCTCTTGGTTGACGAGGACGATCTCGACCTCGTCGTCCGCGCGTAGCAGCGACTCCAAGTGCTGAGCCGTGTACACGCCCGCGAATCCGCCCCCCAAGATCAAGATGCGTGGCATGGCCTTCCTTTCACGCGAGGTGAGCGCAAACGCGGATGAGTTGTTCGTCAGCCCAGCTTCTCTCACGACGATTGTCGGCTGTTAATCTACACCTCCGGGCCAATCAACTCAATTTGAATTGGCGCGGACGAGCCTTCGTCCAAACCTGCATTCCGCAAGATCAGCCGCGTTCGCTATGATAGACGTTGCTATGCCTCATCCCACGCAGTCTACCGAACAGCTCATCACCCGTGCTCAAGCGGGCGAAGATGCGGCATTTGTCGAACTGCTGGGCCGTGTTGGCCCGCGACTGCGGCGCGTCGTCGATCTGGAACTGGCGGCGATTTCCAGCGATCGCGAGCCAACTCAGGTCTGGGATGACATCCTGGACGAAACTAGCCGCCGAATCGCCGAGTTTGACGGTCGCACCGAAGAGGCGTTGGATGCCTGGTTGCAGCGCGTGGCGGTCCACTCGATCCGCAGTCGAGTTCGAGCGGCGGCTCGTAACTATGACACAATCGCGCCGGTCCACCAAGAGCTCGACACACATACCATCGCCGCGGACGCCTTGGCCACGGTCGCACCCGCCAAGCATGATCGCGTACCCCAGGTCAACGACGATCCCCATGCGACCATCGCTCCCGGCGCGGGGAACGCCATCGAATTCGATCCGCACGCGACGATCGCGGAGCCGCTGCTGATCCCGCCTCCACCGCCGCCAATGATCAAAGTCTTCGGCGACTACGAGATTTTGGAGACGATCGCCAAGGGCGGCATGGGAGTCGTCTACAAGGCCCGACAACGCAAGCTGAATCGAGTCGTCGCGCTCAAGATGATCCTGGCCGGACAGTTCGCCGATCATACCGATATCGATCGCTTCTATGCCGAGGCCGAAGCGGTGGCTCAGTTGCGGCATCCGAATATCGTCGGCATTCACGAAGTCGGTGAGTGTGACGGGCAACACTATTTCTCGATGGAATACATCGAGGGACGGAGTTTGGCGGAGATGGTTCGCGAGCATCCCCTCTCGCCGCGCCCGGCCGCGACATGCATTAAGAAAATCGCCGAGGCGATGCACTACGCACATCAGCGAGGCGTCCTGCATCGGGATCTCAAGCCGTCGAACATCATGCTCGATCTGGAAGACGAGCCGTTGGTCATGGACTTTGGATTGGCCAAGCGCTCGGAGGGCGAGTCGCGATTGACCATGGCCGGCGACATCATGGGCACGCCCAGCTATATGCCGCCTGAACAGGCTTCGGGGAAGATCCACGAGGTTTCCGCACGTAGCGATGTTTATTCCATCGGCGCGACGCTGTATGAATTGCTCACTGGAAAGCCGCCATTTGGAGCGGGGAACGTCTTCGAGACCATCAAACAGGTAAAGGAGGTCGACCCAGTCTCGCCACGCCTGCTGAATCCCAGCGTGCCCAAGGATCTGGAGACGATTTGCCTGAAGTGCCTGGAGAAGACTCCCGAGCGGCGTTACGGATCGGCACAGGCTCTGGCCGACGAATTGCAACGTTATCTCGTGGGCGAGCCGATCCAGGCGCGACCCGTCAATGTGGTCGAGCGCACCATCCGTTGGTGCAAACGAAATCCTTGGCCAACGATCGCCTTGGCCGTGCTGTGCTTTGCCGTCTTTGGAATATCGGCTGGTTTGTGGCAAGCGCGCGTCGCTCAGCTTCGAGCCGAGACGAGTCGCGATCAGCTTCTGGCCGCGATCAACGAGCTGTTCACCGCGTGGGGCGATGTCACGCTCTTGAACGAGCCGGGATTCGAGGAGGTCCGCGCGCAGTTGTTGACGACGGCCAGTCGCTTGTACAAACAGATCGACCGCGAGTTGGGCAACGATCCGAAGATTCAACACGAACTGGGCGTCTCGTACTTTCGATTGGGACGCTTGATGTTTCATCTCCGTTCGCATACCGATGCGCGCGAAGCACTCGAGGCGGCGGTGTTGATGCAGCGTCAGTTGCTAGCCGCGCGACCGCGGGATGAAGCTCGATTGCGGGCCTTGGGGGAGAGTTTGAACCTCTTGGGAAACATCCTGGAAACCGCCTCCACTGGTCCCGGCGACAATGTGGCCGCGCGGGAGATGCCCGATAAGTTCGCGGCCGCCGAGTCGGTGTATGACGAAGCCATCGCCATCCGCGGCCGTCTCGTGGAAGCCGCGCCGACGGAACTGGACTACCAGCGGCAGTTGCTTAATTCGCGGATGAATCGCGGCATGATTCGCCAACGGATGGGCGACGTGCTGGCCGATCGGCAACAAGCTGACGCGGCGGAAACGTACTATCAAGAAGCCTTGCAGCGTGTGGCCACAGTGCAGCAAGGGCGAGCCGTATTGCTCGATCAAGTAGCGCCCTCGTCACCAATTCATCAGGAGTTGGTGCAGGATATGGCTCAAGGCTATTACAACATCGCGAATATCACTTGGTGGCTGGGGGATTATATCGCCACCGAACAACATCTTCAGGACGCCGTCCGCACGTTCGATCTGCTATTGGCCCAAGAGCCCGGCAATTTGCAGTTTCAGTTCGACCAGTCGCATTGCTGGTTGCTCGCTGGCGACGCCAAGAGTGAACGGTTGGCCGCACTCGATGAAGACGAAGCCGAGCAGGCTGGTCAATTGTATGACGAGGCACTACAAGCCTACGAACACGCTCGAACCACGCTGGCAGAACTGGCCCGCAAGAGCACCACCGTCCCCAAATATCACCGGGCGGTCGCTCAAGCCTACTTGCGCATCGGGGACTTGCATTTGCTGGCGAACAAGGACCATCAATCGATTGTCGCGTTCGAAGCCGCCGCCGAGGTGTTGAAACCTTTGGTCGCCGAATTTCCCGCTTATCAGGAACTGCTCGACCAGGCGCTCAGCGGCATCGCCGACGCCAAGTCCTTCAGCAATCAAGTCGTGGACCCCGCGGATACTTTGTAAGCCTCGTCACGACACGGATGATTTGTTCTTCATCCGGTGGTTGCCATTGTCGGTCTGTTTCGGAATCGCTGCTGACCGCCAGTCACAATCCCGATCCCATCTGCCGTGAAATCGCGTTGGAGCCATTTCGACGAACTGCGCCGCCAGGCGACGACGATCGCCGTGGGGACGTTTGTGTTTGAAGGGACGGAAACATAGCGGATCGTTTACGAGCGGTTGCTGCGGAATCCGGGGCTACACCTCTATCGGTCCAGGGTCGCAACCGGGCAGCCCAGAAGCGATTCGGCGAATTTGGCTCGACTCCGATAGCATTGTGACCGCCTACTCAGACGGCCGAGCGAGGGTCTTGTTGCCCAAGTGAATTCGCGACAGCGGCCCATTGTTCGGCACCGTCGGCCGCGCGAGTCTGAGGTGCAATCGCTCGGTCGGCAAAGACCGCTCTGGCGAATACGAATCCGACGGCAAAGACATGCGTTTCCAGTAAGCGTTCCGCAGAACCTTTCTTCGCGCAGGATTCCAGGCGGAAGTCCCCACATTTTTGACTTGATGTAGCGCGCAATCTGGTCGCGGAATTCGCTGTGAAGCAGAGCCAAGCCGAACTCTGGGTCGTCCTGAAACGCCTGCTCTAACTCCTGTCCAGTTATCGAGTTACTAAACGTCATCTATCCCTCCCTGATAAATGGAAGGCATTCCAGTTCGCGCGCCAACAATAGGTATCTCGCCCGGCGCAGCGGATCGTGGTAGGAGATTCTGGAGAATAGTTGCGATTTCGTCGTCGCCGCCGGCTAGTCGCTGCCGGTGGTCACACCGATAAGATGCACCGCAACTGTACTCCCGGAACCACTGGATTTGGTGGCGGGAACCGTGTCAGAACGTGCTTCCATCAATTCTCGAAGTCGGTCAGTCATCTTCGAACGAATCGCGTCGAACCGGCGGGCGAGAACGTCCTTCTTGGATTCTCGGAACCGCAGGTACAACGAATCGTCTGGGCGAGGTTTCGGGAGGCCCGTCCCAACGAGTTTGATGGCTCCCGCGAACGGTACCTTGTGACGTTTCAGACGTTGGTAGGCTTGTTCCGAGCAGTCCAGGGGAAGGGCTTCGTCGAACAAGTCGCGGTTCGCGGCCAGGGCGAGTTCGACGTAAGCCGCCTCGACCAGGAGTTGTCGAATCTCTTCGGTCAGAGACGACAATTGTGCCTTGCGGCGATTATCCGCGGACTTGACCTCACGCAAGTGGCGCTCGCGAATGTAAACTGAACTTCGAGTTCTTTTCGCTGTGAGGACAAGACCGTGATCGTGGTCTGTTCGTCCAGAGTCGCGTCCACCTTCGCGAGCGATGGAACTTGGCTGCTGTCGCTGAGCCGGTAGTAACCCACGGCCGGCAGGTGTCCATCCTGAGAACAACGGGCGAGCATCCCAGCGTCGTGCTCTTCCAGCGGCGGTTCAACCATGCCCAGCACATCGGCGAGCAGATCGTTGCCGTAGGACAACAACGTCAAAGTGTTGGGATGCTCATCAAATAACTTGGGAATGAACGTGACTTGTTGCCAATCGCCATGCCAATCCAAGAAGTGCGCTCCCGCCAACTTTGGGTTGGGTCGTCGAGCCGCTGGTAAACCGTTGCCTCAACCCTCCCGTCGTAAAAGTAATTCCGAATCCAAACGCGGTCGTATTCCTGGCCGATGCGGCCGATGCGCTGCTCGACTCGCATCGGATTCCACGGCATCTCGTAATTGATGAGCACGCCGCAGGTTTGCAGATTCAACCCTTCGGACGCTGACTCCGTGCAAAGCAGGATCTTGATTTCGCGGCTCTCGCGGAAGGCAGTCTTGATGTTTTCCTTGCTGGTGCCGACCCAGGCCGTTCCGTTCCAAAGCTCGCCGCCGCGACCACTGTAGCAGGCCACCTGGCCGCCATAAACGTGCCGGAGTTTCTCTCGTAGATAGTCCATCGTGTCCGTGTACTGAGTGAACACGCTCACGGAATCCCGTCGCATCAGAACTTCATTCAGATCCTTGGTGAGTTGTTCGAATTTGCTGTCGGTGCCCAGTGCCCGCAGTTCGGAAAGGAAATCCTACACGTATTCGATTTCGCCCAAGAACAAGGGCGAGACCTGTTGCCGAGGTTTCTCCCC
>JBGTHH010000593.1:0-8177 GCA_041746275.1 Pirellulaceae bacterium
TGCAGGACCTGCGCGCCGAACGCCAACGCTGGTATCGCTTGCGTTGGGAAGGCGAGCCCACGAAGTTTCTCGCCGCCTTGCGTGAACGGGGAGCTGAGATTCAAGTCGCGGATCCGGGAGATCACGGGCGAGCCCGTGTGCCCGATGCCTGGCAGACTCGTGACTTTTTCGCCGACGCCCGCGCCCATGCGGTTGTCCTCACCAGTTTGGAGCCCGAAGAAGAGGATCTCGAAGCGGTTTATCACCGCGTGATCCAGTCCACGAACTCCGACCCGCCGTTGACGCGGAACGAGAGGATGGGATCGCCTTGAACCTGGAAACGGTCCTCTATCGTGGTTGGTCTTCCCGACTTCGCCCCAGTTGGTGGGCCTGCTGGCCCATCGCGCGGACAGGCCTGCTGCTTGTGTTGCGTCGCAAGATGTTCTGGCTTCTGCTGGGACTCGCGCTGCTCCATTTCCTGTTTTTGTTCGCCACGATTTATCTCAAGGCGCAGATCGCTAGTCAAAACCCCGAGATAAGTCGCTTTGTCGATCGCGTGCTGTCGTCGGTGACAGGAACCGGTGAAACGTATCGTGATTTCATGTTCGCGCAAGGAACCGTCACGATGTTGTTACTGGCCTTTGCCGGCGCGATGCTGGTCGGTGACGATATGCGGCAGGGAGGTTTGACGTTCTATCTATCGCGTCGCATCAGCCGTTGGCATTATGTCGTAGGAAAGTTACTCGCCATCGGCTTGCTGGTCAGTTTGACCACGACCCTGCCCGCGCTGATCCTATATGTCGAGTATGGTCTGCTGACGGACACGACGGACTACTTTCGCAACAACCTCGGCATCTTGCGAGGCATCCTGGGCTACGGACTCATCCTGTCGGTCACGCTTAGCCTGTTGCTGTTTGCTATGGCTTCGTGGCTACAGAAGACAGTTCCGCTGGTGATGTCGTGGGCTTGCCTATTTGTCCTGCTGCCTGCGTTGGGAGCGTTGCTGCGCCGAGTGTATGACGATCGCAATTGGATGCTCTTGATGTTGTGGCGCGACGTGCGGTTGCTGGGAACTTGGTGCTTTGGCGGCATCGACACCGCCAATGAATTGCAACTGCTGCAACCATCCGCAGTCATCGTCCTGATGGTCTGTCTGTTGTCGGTGATCGCTCTGATCCCGCGCGTCCGAGCGGTGAGGGTGGTGCAGTGATCACGCCCGAGAAACCGCTGAATCAGCCGCCGTTGTGTCAATTTGACGGCGTTTCCAAATGGTATGGACCGGTCATTGGAATAAACGATGTGACCTTCGATCTGCAGCCCGGCATCACGGGGCTGGTCGGTCATAACGGAGCGGGCAAGAGTACGTTGATCAAACTGCTGACGGGACAGTTGCGTCCCAGTCTGGGGGCAGTTCACGTCCGAGGTCGGCGAGCCTGGTCGGCGGCCGCCAAACGTCATATCGGTTACTGTCCCGATGTCGACGCGTTTTATGAGGAGATGTCGGGGCGTGAGTTCGTCCGCCTGATTGCCAAGCTGCATGGGTTTGGCACGCGCTCGGCGCGCGAGCGATCCGAACAAGTGCTGGTACAGGTCGGCATGGCGGATCGCGCCCACCGGCCTCTCGGGTCGTACTCCAAGGGCATGCGGCAACGGATCAAGTTGGCACAAGCCATCGTGCATGATCCCGATTTGGTGGTTCTCGATGAACCGCTCAATGGAGTCGATCCCATCGGACGCGTGGAGATGATTGAACTTTTTCGCGATCTCGTCGCGCGGGGCAAAGCGATCCTTGTCTCCAGTCATATCCTCGACGAAATGGATACCTTGGCCGATCGCATTCTATTCATCTGTCGCGGTCGAATCCTGGCATCGGGCACACTGACCGCGATTCGCGAGATGCTCGACGACCACCCCTTGAAGATTCGCCTCACGGTGCCTCGCGCGCGGCAACTGGCGGTACGGCTGCTCGAATTCGACATGGTCCAGTCCGTCGATTTGCGGGGCGACAACGAACTGTCGCTTGAGGTGCTGCGGCCCAAGGATTTCTATGATCCTTTGGCGGAGATCGTGGCCGAACACGGCTTTGATGTCGAACGCCTGCAAGTGATTGATGCTTCGACCGAAGCGGTGTTCGATTATTTAATGCAATCCGCTAATCACCCGCGATGAGCCCCGTTTGAGAGCGCGCATGACTCCACTTTTCGTACCTGGATTCTTCGGGCATGTCACGGCAAGCTGGCATTTGTTCCTGGTCTCACTGCGCCGCTTGCTGTGGGCTCGCCAGACGATTGTCTGCGTGATGTTGTTGACGTTAGCAGCCCTCGCCGTGGTCGCTTGGGCCATTCGTCGCGAACGTTTGCCGGAGCAGTTCGTCGAACAGATTTTCCTGCCCGTCTATGTGACATTCCTGCTGCCCATCTTCTGCCTTTCGTACGCAACGGCCGGGATCGCTTCGGATCGCGACGAACAGACGCTTGTCTACTTGCTCATGACCCCCTTGCCGCGCCCTTGGATTTTTCTGTCGAAGTCCGCGGCCTCGATGCTGTTGGCACTGGCTTGGACGATGGGCGCGTTATGGCTGATCTGTTGGATCGCCGGCTCGGCGGGCCTACCAGCTTGGCACGTGCTGTGGCCCGGTATTGGCTGGACCACGGTCGCTTACGTGGCGCTGTTTCTCTTGCTGAGCGTGCTGTTTCGCCGCGCGACGATCATCGCCTTAGGGTATGCCCTGTTCCTGGAGACTTTGGTCGGCAACATGCCGGGGATCGCCAAGCGGCTGGCGATCTCGTTCTATACGCGGTGCCTGATCTTCGATGCCACTGCGGAGTTCGGTGTGATGCCCTCGGGTCCTGGCGGAGCCGAACTGTTCGTGCCCATCGCCGCGGCGACGGCACAGTCGATCTTGTACCTACTGTGCGGCGGTCTGCTTCTGGCGGGACTGTGGGTCTTTTCGCGATCCGAGTACGCGAAGTAACCACTCTCAACATGGGCGGTTAGCTGGCGAGATCGCCGATGTCGATCAGGTGCATTTGTCGCCCTTGGTTCTCGTGCGGCGCGTCGATGCAAACGTAACGACCGTCGGAGCTGAGTCGCGGATGGGTATCGACGCGCCACTCACCCGTATAAAGCTTCGGCAGGTGAAAGTGTCCGAGATCGATACGCCGACCGGAAGCCACATGATACAGATGAGGTGTTTGCAAACGTTCGGTCCCTTTTGGGTACGTGTCGTTCAGAATCCACTCTTTGCTCGGCAAGTAGCTGAGGTGTCCGGAGGGATCGAGCACACCCTGCCCGACTTCCGATACCTTCCCGCCTTCGGCGTCCTCAAACAAGAAGTTACCCCAGTTCGAGTTGCCTAACAGATTCTTGGACTGAGCCAGAATCGTGTGTGCGTCGCGCCAGATGAAATGCGACGTATAGCCATTGCCGCAGACGATGCGAATGTCACTGCCATCGGGGCGGGCGGTGATCATGCGTGTTAGCCGACTGCCATCGGGATACCGCCAACGATGCAACGCGATGAAGCGGGATCCATCCGGATTAAACAGCAAGTGATTGAAGTAATGCTTGATACCCAATTGCTCTTGCGGGATAACTCCGAGACGAGCGATATCGGCGACGGAAATGATCCGTTGCGAGGCACCAGTCTCCAGGTCAATACGAAAGATGCCGGAATTTACCGGTGCCAGGTCATCGGCGTTTGGATCGGGTGGACCCGCGTACCCATACCCCGGTCGCACATCGTTGATGCGTCGGAAGTCGGGGGTGACCGCCGATTTCCCGTCAGGACTTACCGAGTACACAGGATGCGGAATCGTGCGTCGGTCTCCCGATTTCGTGTCGAGGATATGGCACACAAAATCGTCTCCCACGCGATCGTTCCAGATCACTTCGGTCAGCGACCCAGGTAGCCACTGCAGCATGCAGCCCTGCTGCCAACACCAAGCTCGACTCTCGCCCAGTTCGATCCAACGGTCGCCGTCCTGAAGATCCACCATACCCACACGAATCACGTCGTCGGGCTGGGGCGAGCGATGCTCGAACTCGACTTCCATGCCCAGCACAAAGCGATTCGTGGGATCAAACTGCAGTTTGTCGTAGTAACCGAACCAATGATGTTTGGGCCCGCGTGTAATTACACGTGTGGGAGGAAAGTTACTCTGTTCCGTCCCGCGAAGTCTTCCACAGGCGATCAGCGCGGCTGTACTGGCGACGCCCGCCTTCAGGAGATCTCGTCGGGTTGGCTTGATCATGGGTTCGATCCTCGCAATACGGCTCGTATGAAATTTGGACTCGATTCCGCAGCACACCTTAGCGGAATTAACTCTGTTCGCCAAACTAACGGATCGAGAGCCCTGACGACAGATCCGACATGCGTCCCCAGGGCCTTTCGGCGGTGTCGGACATGTCTCGAACCGCTGCCAGGGCGGAACCAACTCGCGGCGATATAATCGGATTTCGCTGAATAAACATGCTTTAGATCGAGTTTTTTGCGTGTCGTGGCTAAATAAGCGTCGCCGAATCACTCTGCAAAATCGGAGATGTGTGTAGAATGAAACGATCGTCGCCATCCGGGCGGTTTGGGGGTTCGTTCCACAAAGGAGCAGAAAGTTTTTAGCCATGACTGAGCCACAGCAGCCACAGCCCGAGGGAAACTCGCAGCAAGTCCAGATTCAACACGTGACCGCGCGCGTTCCCGAAGGCGTTGGACGCGGTGCCTTTAGCACAGGCGTGATTGTGATGACGGGAGGCAGCGAGTTTATCCTTGACTTCGTGCAGAATATTGGGGGACCGCCCCAAGTGGTTGCACGAGTCGTCATGCCGCATGGTGTGCTGCCGCAGTTCGCGGACGCGCTGCGCAAGAATCTGGAGATGTACAAACAACGCTACGGCACGCCTCCCGAGTTGCCCAAGCCCCCGCAACCCGCCAAGCCGCAATCGGCTCAGGAGTTGTACGATGAACTCAAGCTCCCGGATACCTTACTCAGCGGTGCCTACTCGAACGGCGTGATGATCGGGCACACGGCTTCGGAGTTCAAACTCGATTTTCTAACCAATCTATTCCCGCATTCGGCGGTCTCGTCCCGCGTGTATCTGTCCGCTCCGCAGATTCCTCGATTGCTCGAATCGCTGACGTCGACGTTCCAGCAGTTTCAGGAACGCGTTCGTCAACAACAGCAG
Organism: Pirellulaceae bacterium; assembly: GCA_041746275.1. Taxonomy (GTDB): domain Bacteria; phylum Planctomycetota; class Planctomycetia; order Pirellulales; family Pirellulaceae. The sequence continues at coordinate 5,161 of JBGTHH010000593.1, forward strand.
CAACAAAAGCAGACGCCTCCGCCGCCCTTGCCCGAGTCGATGGAAGACGAGATGGGATGATGTCGCGCCGCGTGGAACTACCTCCCTCGAACGCACTTCGTTCAGACGGCCTCTATCCAGCGGGCTGGTGGCATGACGCGGATGACGACGAGGGGCGGATCGTATGTGACCTTTGTCCTCGCGAGTGTCATCTGAAGGCGGAGGACCGCGGTTTCTGCTTCGTTCGCCAAAACGTCGCCGGCGAGATGATGTTGACGACGTACGGGCGGAGCACCGGCTTCTGCATCGATCCCATTGAAAAGAAACCGCTCAATCATTTCCTGCCCGGCACCAGCGTCCTGTCATTTGGTACCGCGGGTTGCAATTTGGGTTGCAAGTTCTGTCAGAACTGGGATATCTCGAAGTCGCGCGAGATAGAACGACTTAGCGAGCTTGCCACTCCGGAGGCCGTTGCCGCCGCAGCCTCGCATTACGAGTGCCGCAGTGTTGCCTACACCTACAACGATCCGGTCATCTGGGCCGAGTATGCGATTGACACGGCGCGAGCCTGCCGCGCGGTGGGCATCAAGAACGTCGCCGTTACCGCCGGGTACATCTCGCCCGTCGCGCGAGGTCCCTTCTATGAGTTCATGGACGCGGCCAATGTGGATCTGAAGGCGTTTAGCGAGGAGTTCTATTACAAGATTACTTACTCTCATCTGCAACCGGTGCTCGATACGATCGAGTGGCTGAAGCGCGAGACGAATGTTTGGTTTGAGTTGACCAATCTGGTCATTCCCCAAGCGAACGATTCGCTCGACGAGATCCGACAAATGTCCGATTGGATTCTGGATCATGTTGGCGATGGTGTCCCCGTTCACTTTACCGCCTTCCATCCCGATTTCCGTATGCGGGATCGCGGCCCCACGCCGCCCGAGACGCTGTTGGCGTGCCGCGCGGTGGCGATGCAACAAGGGTTGCGTTTTGTCTACGTGGGGAACGTTAACGATGTCGCTCATCAAAGCACCTATTGTCCGTCGTGCGGCGGCCTACTGATTCAGCGCAACTGGTACGAATTGGGCGAGTATCACCTGCATGGAAGTCTGTGTGGCCATTGCGGCGCGCCGATTGCGGGTGTTTTTGAGGATCAACCCGGCGATTGGGGACGGCGACGACAGCCGATCGAGATGTCACGCTTCGCCTCCGCCGGATCGCTCGTGCAGATTCAGAATTCAAACAGCGCCGCACATTCCGGCAACACCCCAATTCCTCAGGAGTCCCCGAGCATGACCACCGATACCCCAGCGGACGGCGCGACCGCGCGCCTCGCGGCACAACGTCCGAAGTTGACCGACGAGCAACAGACGCTGATTCATCAGGCGGCTTGCGAGATCATGGCCGCGGCGATCCTCAAGCGACAGGGTGTCGTTGGCGATCCGACTTTAGCGAGTGCCGCTGACAAGACCGTGATGGGAGCCTTTGTGACGCTCAAACGCCAAGGCAAATTGCGGGCGTGTTGCGGAGCTCTCGGACGCCCGATGCCACTGGGCAACGCCTTGAGCCAGGCGGCGATTCGTACCGCCACAGAAGACACGCGTCTGCCCACGATTTCTCCCACCGAACTGCCTTACCTCGATGTGGATGTCTCGCTGCTCTATGGCTTCCATCCCATCTCGGCGCAGGGTGCCGCACGCGCGAGCGAGGTCGAGCCCGGCAAACACGGCTTACAGATCAACTTGGGCGAGGCGGCGGGATTACTATTGCCCAGCGTGGCGCTCGAACACGGTTACAATGCGGAGGAATTTCTGCGCCAAGTTTGTCGGAAGGCCGGTCTGCCCGACAACGCTTGGCAGGACCCCACCGCTGTCGTGCAAACGTTTGAAGCATGCGTCATTTCCGGCGGCTTCGAACCAAGTACTCCCTGGCCGATTTTCAGCATCAAACGTATCCTCATCGATCAGGAACTTCAGGCCTTGGCCTCTCACTGTGGTACGAATATCGCGGCCTTGGCACAAGGAGCGACGCCGAGCTATTACCTTTCCGGCGTGTCGGAGGGGACCGTCCACGGCATTATGCTCACATTAAAGCCAGCCCAGTCCTCGGAAGCCATCAACTTCTTCCAAATGTCGTTGCGTCCGGGATTCGCTCTCCAGGCCAGTTGCTTCAAGATGTGCGAAGCCGCCGCTCAAGCGTTGCGATCCGGCCAAATTCGACTGCCGGGAAATAGTGTCACGATCGGCATCTCGATTCTGCACGACCCCGCGATGCACGGCTCGGTGGCTCAACTCGATGCGCGCGGACTGGACCCAGAGCGGCGTGCCGTGATGGTCGTCGAGGGGAACAAAACCGCCTGGGCCTTCGGTCCGCGCAAGTCGGTTGCGGAATTGATTGAGCAAGTTCGCGACGAGGCGCACGTCACTCACCCCGAGCAGGCCAATGTCTTCAGTTTCGCCGTGGAAACCACGGAGTCCGCAGTTTCCTTCAGCAGCTTGCCACGAGCCCAATCGGGTGCCAGTGTTCGCCCAGCCGCCGTCGCGGGACATTTCTACCCGATCGACCCCGACGAGTTGACTCGGATGGTGGACGGCTACTTGGGCGAGGTGCCTGAAGACAAGGTTCCGGTGGCGGCCATCATGGTCCCGCACGCCGGTTTGATTTATTCAGGCCGCATCGCCGGGGAAGTCTTTGCCCAGGTGGCGATTCCCGAGACGGTCATCATCATCAGCCCCAAACACACCCGAGTCGGCGTGGAATGGGCTGTCGCGCCGCACGAGTCTTGGGCGATTCCCGGTGCCGAGCTGAAGTCCGATCGTGAATTGGCGCGGCAGCTCTGCGCAGCCATTCCCGATTTGCAGATGGACGCGGCGGCTCACCAGGGCGAACACGGCATTGAGGTGGAGCTGCCGTTCATCGCGCGATTGAATCCGCAGGCCAAGGTGGTCGGGATCACGATTGGCGCGGGGAGTTTGTCGCGCTGTCGCGAATTCGCCGAGGGCCTCGCCCAGGTACTCGCCGCCCAGGACAAGTTCCCGTTGCTG
>JBGTHH010000594.1:0-3721 GCA_041746275.1 Pirellulaceae bacterium
GGGAATGCGCGGACTCACAATAGATGAGTGTCCTACGCTCCGCAGGGGACGCCTCCCCGTTCGGCTTACTGAATTGAATCGTTGCGCTGAGTTGAGAGACTCGCGGCGAGACGGAACATCCCCTCGGACGTCGATATTTCAGGCCGGAAGCCGAAATCTCGCTGAGCCTTGGAGATGTTGAAGTAGTGCGATTTGCCAAGCTGCGCTGCCAAGAACCGAGTCATTCGTGGCTCGCTGCGAATTCGGAAGAGCCGGTAAGTAGCTTCCATTACCGCGCCGATGCGCCAGGCTGCGGGCAGAGATATGGACTTATCGACTCGAGGCAATCCAGCAGCTTCCAACAGGTGATCGATCCAGTTCCAACAGTTGACGGGTTCGCCCTGACTGATGAAGTACGCCTGCCCGCAAACCGGCGAGCCAGGCTTTAACGCGTCAGCCGCTTGCAGGTGAGCCGCCGCTGCGTTCTCGACGTAGATCATGTCGACGATGTTCGTGCCATCGCCAATCCGCCGCAGTTTGCCACTCCGCGCCCGATCCAGCAGCCGCGGGATCAAGTGCTGATCGCGAGGCCCCCAGATCAGATGCGGCCGCAGTGCGCAAGTTAACAAGCCGTGGCGACCATTGGCCTGCAAGACATGTTGCTCTGCCAGTGCTTTCGAGTGGGGATAATGACAAAGCCAACGTGTGGGATAGACTGCAGTCTCGTCGACGCCTAGTTGGTCGCTGCCGTCGAATGTGACGCTCGGACTACTAGTGTAAACCAGTCGGGGCACGCGATGTTTCAGGCACCCGGCGACCACATGCCGCGTGCCCAGCGTATTGATTCCATAGTAATGCTCCCACGGGCCCCAGATTCCCGCGACACCGGCGTTATGGAACACCAGGTCGACGCCCGCACAGGCACGCTCCACGGCATCGGCGTCCCGCAGGTCGCCCTGAATCGTTCTCACGCCGAGCGTCTCCAGTTGCGGGTGCGGATGCCGGGAGAACGAACGCACCAGATCGCCCCGAGCGACGAGTTGTTCGGCCAGGTATTGCCCCAGGAACCCACCTCCGCCCGTTACAAGTGCCATCACCATCGGGGCTCCCGACTTGAACGGAGAAACAACTCACGAGATGAACGTATCGCCGGCTCCATCCGCTCCGCCACCGATGGTGATTTCCCCGGTCTCTTCCAAACGTCTGACGATGTCGACAATCTGCGTTTGAATCGCCTCGACCTCCGCCACGCGCACGGCTCCGAGGTACTCGATTTCTTCCTGCAACATCTGAGCGGCGCGCTGGGACATGTTGCCCAAGATCTTTTGCTTGAGCTCGTCACTCACGCCCTTTAGCGCCATCGCCCATTGCGAGGTCTCGACGTTCTTCAAGACACACTGAATGTCTTTGTCACTCAGTTTGTTAATGTCTTCGAAGATGAACATCAACCGGCGGATTTCCTCCACCAAATCAGGATCGTCTTGGGACAGGTTTTCGAGCAGCGTCTTTTCCGTCGTCCGGTCACAGACGTTCAGGATCGCGGCCACGCTCGAAACGCCTCCGGCAGCGGCGAACGACTGGCTGACCACCGCTTCCATCCGCTTCTCCAACCCCGACTCGACTTGGGCAATGATTTCGGGATTGGTCTGCCCCATGTTCGCCACCCGTGAGATGACCGCCAACTGCCGGTCCATCGGCAATCCGGCAATCACTTGAGCGCCATACGCAGGCGGCAGGTGAGACAGGATCAGGGCGATGGTCTGCGGATGTTCGTCGTTAATGAAAGTCAACAAGTTCTGTGGGTCGACCTGCTTCAGAAAACTGAAGGGTAGCGACTCCAATGACTGCCGAATGCTGGCGACTGTCGAACTGGCGTGATCGCCCAGCGCTCGTTCCAATAACTCCTGAGCGGCATCTAAGCCCCCCATGCTACTTCCCATGGCCTGGGGATTCGCATCCGCAAAGGCCAGAATCGCCTCTTGCTGATCGTGAGGCGAGATGCGACCAAGCTTGGCAATTTCAAGCGATAAGGCCTCGACCTCTTTGGCGTCGAGCTTCGACATCACCCGCGCGGCCTCTTCGGTCGGAAGGCTCATCATCACGATGGCCGCTTTGCGTAATTGGGAAACCATAACTCGCCGTCGCTTTGGTTTACTGTTCGTGCGGTCACGCAAGCTGAGGTACGTCAGCCTTTCTAGGCTGACTGCAATTTGTCGCTTTAGTTCACTGTTCGTGCGGTCACGCAAACCATCGGGTATTCGGATTGTATCGACAGCGCAATGATGGCCCATGCATTGAATTTGCCCACGGACGTGGAGCAGCTCGGCAGGGGTTTGAGCGAATTGCCGTTAATCACCCCCCTCCCAGGATCGTCGCGCGTGTCAGGCTCGTCACGAATAGTCACCGCCATCGTCTGAAGCCATACACATAGCGCAACTCTCGACCGCGTGCCTCCTCTGCCGTAAACTCATAGTGACAAGGAGGTAACGTATCGTTCACGAGAATGCGTTGTCCCAGTTCCCTCTGTACTTGAGTTCGACCTCGCACCGAACGTTGCCGATAGCTAACTAAAGTCGCGATAGCTAACAATGCTATCACTGTGTCCGCGTCAGCGAGGACTGAAATGGCAACTGTCTCCTCGATCAACGAATTTGTTCCGCGACTCGTCGAATCCAACGAGTTGGCCAACACCTTGACGCACGGGGCTGGACTTCTGCTCAGCCTTCTCGGCGCGGGAGTGCTGCTTTCGGCTACGAGCTCGGCGAACGTGTGGATTCAGCTTGCGGCGGCGGTCTACGTATTGACCCTGATCGCAGTGTATGGGCTGTCGACTTTGTCGCACGCGGTGCAGCACCAGCAAGCCAAACACGTACTTCGCGTGTGGGATCAAGGCACGATTTACTTACTGATCGTCGGCACGTACACCCCGTTCGTCGCCGCATATTTGACAGCCGGACATGCGGTCGCCGTGGTGGTGGCGATCTGGAGTGTGGCGCTGATCGGCTTCTGTTCCAAAGTCATCCTGCAACATCGTGTGCAGGCGCTCGCCACCTGGAGCTACCTCTTGTTGGGCTGGCTGCCCGCCACGAACTTCGTGGGGAGGATTCCCTTTGATTGCATTCTGTGGATGGCACTGGGCGGCATCAGCTATACCGCCGGTACCATCTTCCTGATGCTCGATCACCGAGCCCGCTATTTTCACGCCATCTGGCACGTGCTGGTCATCGTCGGCAGCGCGTGTCATTTCTATGCGATCATGGTGTTCGCGGTCAGCTAAATCAGATCGGCGTCGAACACCCTAGCTCGTGCCCAATTCGCTCGATTGCCCTCGATGAACTGCACGTGCCGCGGATGAACCTGATACTGATCGTGTGCCTCACGGCTCTCGAAGATCACCTGCAAGCCCACGTGAAATTCCGCGTCGTTGACCTCGCGAACTAAGTCGGGGACACGCTTTCCCACGCCAAAGAACACCGTTCCCGGATGCCCCGTCAAATGTTCCTTGCACGAGTCAATCAATTGCTGAACGGCTTCGTCGGAACTATCGCGAAGCGTGAAGTAGACCATGTGTCCTAACATCGTATGTCGCGGCAAGCTGCCGCCTCCGGAAGATAAGTGATCGATTTTAAGTTTCCGCGTCGGTGGCGTCTTCGCCTTCGGTAGACTCGGTCGGGGAGGGCGAAGATGCGTCGGGGGGTTGCGACGACTCGTCGTCGGTCGCATCGATGAGCGGCCGTTTGCC
>JBGTHH010000595.1:0-4362 GCA_041746275.1 Pirellulaceae bacterium
CGCATGGACAAGTACAGATTGCCGTTGCGATTGGTCCGGAGTTGCTTATCGGAAACCAAGAACACTTCGTCAATGGCTTCGTTCTCTCCGAGTTGACTGACGAAACGACGCGACATGATCTAGCTTTCACCGAAGGGGACCGAGCGGAGGCGAACGGGCGATTCTAGGTGGCTAGGCATGATGGTTCAAGGCGGTGCCGAGGTGCTTCCGGCGAGGCCTTCCAGGCGGCGCGACACCGCGATGGGATGACACAAGGCGTATTGCCGCAATGAGAGGCTGTTCCCTAGAATGCCCGCAGGTCGAAGGAACCGACAGCGTCCACAGCCGGAGAACATGATGGCGAAGCAGCCCAAGAATGCAATTAGCCCCACGCGAGAAGAGGACTATCCCGAGTGGTATCAGCAAGTCATCAAGGCCGCGGATCTGGCTGAGAATTCCCCCGCCAAAGGCTGTATGGTCATCAAACCGTGGGGCTGGTCGATCTGGGAGAACATGCAGCGGGTTCTGGACGGTATGTTCAAGGCCACGGGGCACGAGAACGCTTACTTCCCCCTCTTTATCCCCATGAGCTTCTTGGAGAAAGAGGCCGAACATGTCGAAGGCTTCGCCAAAGAATGCGCGGTAGTTACCCACCATCGCCTGGAGCCAGGTCCTGACGGCGGTTTGGTCCCCGCTGGCCCGTTGGACGAACCCTACATCGTCCGGCCCACCAGCGAGACGATCATCGGCCACATGTATGCGAAGTGGATCGAGTCGTACCGCGACTTGCCGATCTTGATCAATCAATGGGCCAACGTGGTGCGTTGGGAGATGCGTACCCGACTGTTTTTACGCACCACCGAATTCCTCTGGCAAGAAGGGCATACGGCTCATGCCACCCGCGAAGAAGCGCTCGAGGAAACCCGACGGATGCTCGATGTCTACGCCGACTTCGCCGAGAACTACATGGCGATGCCAGTAATTAAGGGCGAGAAGACCGAGGGCGAACGCTTCCCCGGAGCGGTTCAAACGTTCGCCATCGAGGCGATGATGCAAGATCGCAAAGCTTTGCAAGCGGGCACGTCGCACTTCCTCGGTCAGAACTTCGCGCACGCCCAGGAGATCAAGTTCCAGGACCAACACGGCAAGGAGGAGTATTGCTGGACGACCTCGTGGGGCGTGTCGACGCGATTGGTCGGCGGGCTGATCATGACTCATGCCGATGACGACGGCTTGGTGCTGCCGCCGCGTTTGGCTCCCAAACATGTGGTGATCCTGCCGATCTATCGCAATGACGACGAGCGAATCCAAGTACTCGCCTACTGCGACAGCTTGAAACGGGAGTTGGAATCGCAAGACTTCGCGGACGGCAAAGTCCGTGTGCTGTTGGACAACCGCGACCTCCGTGGCGGAGAAAAGAATTGGCATCACATCAAGAAGGGCGTGCCGCTACGCGTGGAAGTGGGGCCGAAGGATCTCGCACAGAACGCGGTGTTCGTGGGGCGACGTGACACTGGTGAAAAACGAAGTCTCCCGCGTCAAGAGTTCCTGGCCACGCTTGCCACGACCCTGACCGAGATGCAGGACGGTTTGTTCGCTCGCGCCCGCGCGATGCGCGATGAACACACACGCGACATCGACAACTTGGCGGAGTTCAAAGCCTATTTCACTCCGCGCAACGAGGAACGTCCCGAGATCCACGGTGGCTTCGCCCGTTGCTATTTTGTGGACGATCCCGCCATCGATGAGATTCTGAAGGAACTCAAAGTCACCATCCGTTGCATTCCGCTCGACGCTGAACCAGCTACGGGGACCTGCCTTTTCACCGGTCAGCCGACCACGCGTCGCGGGGTGTTCGCCAAGTCCTATTAGTCGCGCGATCAGGTCGATTCGCGGAGGCTGGTGGCCGAGCTGCTGCCGAGCACAATGTGGTCCAACACCTTGATGCCCAACAACTCGCCGGCCGACTCCAAGCGACGCGTGACGTTGATATCTTCGGAACTGGGTGTGGGGTCCCCCGACGGATGATTGTGAACCAGGATGACGGAAGCGGCGGCATCCTTGATGGCGGGGCGAAAGACCTCGCGCGGATGAACCAAGCTGGCGTCCAGTGTGCCGACTGTGATCCGATGCGTATCGATCACTTGGTTCTTAGTGTCAAGCGTCACGATGTGGAACTCTTCCTGACGCGCGTCGCTGGCGAGCCGAGCGAAGTGTTTTCGGCAGTATTGTCTCGCATCGGAGGCCGACGAAATGCGCGTGACCTCAGTGCGTTCCGCTAATGCGGCAATGCGACGGCCCAATTCGATACCAGCCATGATCTGACACCAAGCTGTGACTTCCACTGCGGGCGTGATCGATTTCAATTCGCCTCGTCCCGCGGCTGGCAAATCCTGCAACCGGTGCTGGTATTCGCGAGCCAGCTTTTCACCAGCCATCACGGCTGATTCGCCGGGGCGTCCGCTACGAATCAGGATGGCCAGTAAATCGGCGACTCGGAGATTCTCCACGCCGACCGCGATCAGACGTTCGCGCGGCCGATCGTGCTCCGGCGACTCCTTGATTTGCGTGCTGAACAGCTTCGCATCGAGCCACCGGCTGACGGAAAACTCGCCTCGGCTCTTGTTCCAGCGGTAATTGCTCGCCGATGCATCATCTTCGCGTACGATCCAACCATGTTCCACCAACTCGTTGACCAGCCGTGTAACAAACGCCGGAAGTTCGTTCTCACAAACTTGATGTATCTCGGCCAAGACGAAACCGGGACGCTCGACTAAACGGTCGACAACCGCTTTGTAACGCTCGTACCGCACGACCGATGCGATCTTGTCTGTATTCGGTGAAATGGCGGATTCTCCGATTTTCGAAGACATTTCCAGTTCGACGACCCAGCGCGTAGGGGTCAAGACACTGCCCATCTGCGGTAAACTTACCATGACCAAATGGAGTTCGCTACTAAAGGCGTTGTGGCCGTTGACGAGCCGCCTCGCTTGCCGTCTCGCCAATCGGATCGAGATCGATCGCACCGTCAACGAACTGGAGTTAGGCATCGGGCGCGGAGGATGTGAGTGGGCCACTGAGCGATCTTGCCACAGCGCGCTGGTTGATCGTGCGCAACGCATGACGCGAATCGTACGCACGATGTTGCAAACTGAATGGGATCCCGCTTGTTAAAGTGTCGTGATCGTGATACCTGAAGGGTTTCCGGCCAAGCACTTCTCGAGTTTTGCGACGAACTTAACAGATTACCCCGTTGCGGCACGTCGATTGCTATCTATGCTATAAGCAGTATCCAGCGAGGAGCCGAGCCATGACCACTCGAAGCCAAAAAACCAGTCCCTCGGCAACTAATTCGAACGTTGCTACGCTCTTGCTGGAGATCCCGATCCCGGAAAACTCCGCATACGCCGAGTTCACGGCCGTCTTGGATAACTCACTCGCCAAGTTAGAAGAGCGGTTTCGGACCTTTGTGACGACCGATTCCTATGTCGGTTCCTTGGGTCGCTAAGAGCCTGTCCGAAATGGGGTCGGACGGCTAGCCCTCGGGAAGAGCCGCCGTTTTCTTTTGTCGCGGCAGCAACAGCAGCCCCAGGACGGTGGCACTCACTCCCAAAGTTAGAGCGGGCGATGGTTGTTCGCTGAACAACACGACGCCCACCACGGACGCCATCGCGACTTGAGACGCATTCAACGCGTTAACATACACCAACGTCGCGACTTGCAGAGCGCGAGTCAGGGCTAGGAAGGCGATCAGATTGAAAACCCCCGCCAACAGCATCGCGTAAAGCTGAGTCGAAGTTGTCTCCCACAGTTCGTTCACGCCCAGCCGGGAAAATGTCAAAATCCCCAAGCAAAGCACTCCCACCAACGCAATACAAAACGTCGTGGCGGAGACCGTCGCTTCTCCCATCACAGCACGGCGGATCGTCACTCCCAGCACGGCATACGAGAAGCCCGAGAGACAGGCCGCGAGCACTGCCCCGAGCACCAGCCAGCGATGGCCTGCTTCGACGTGCGTGATCGATTCGTAGGCACCTTGTGCTCCAATTGACAGCAACCAGATAGCGCACAAGAGCAAGAACAGCGCGAAGGCCGTCCGGGCATTGACCGATTCATGCAGGTAGATGCGCCCGAGAATTGCACCGAAGATCACGATGGCTCCCATGCAGAGAGGAACCGTCAGGGCGATCCCAATGACTCCCAAAGACCATTGGAAGACGACATTCCCGCCCAATTGCCCCAACACTCCCGCTGCGGATAAGGTTGCAATCACCGGCCACGATGGAAACACGCGTTCTCCGCGTATCGCCCGAACGATCAGCCAGGGAGCGATACCAGCCGCTGTGGGAATCGCCTTCATAAACGAGACCCACACTGGATCGC
>JBGTHH010000596.1:0-4835 GCA_041746275.1 Pirellulaceae bacterium
GTATGGACGCGTGAAGGGAAATGAACTCTGGCTGGTCGGTGCCGACATTCAAGAGTATCCCAACGCCACGCTGTGGAATCATGAACCCAAGCGGCCCCGAAAACTGTTGTTACATCGGGAGGAAGTGCGGAAGTTCGCGAACAAAGCCCATGAGAAAGGGCTGACCTTGGTACCGCTCAAGATGTACTTTAATGAACGCGGTATCGCCAAAGTGGTGATCGGTTTAGGCCGCGGCAAAAAGCTGCATGACAAGCGCGAGACAATGAAAAAAGCCGACATGAAGCGGGAAATGGATCGCGCTATGCGACGGCGATAAGAACGGGGAACAACACCTCGCATGTTGTCCAGATTGTTGATTCACACTCTTGGCTACCATTGTTTCGCTCGTTAAGATAGTGAACGTTGTTTGGTCTAGTGGATGCGTTGTCACTCCATTTTTTTCCAGCGACCGATGATCCTCAGCAGTACTTCGGGTGGCTTGAGACTAACCACATTTAGCGATTGAGATTTGAGCGTCGAGACTTATACTGGTTCGAATATGTTGGAAGTGGGCTTTTAACTAGATGGGCGAATTTTTAGAAAGAAACCATGGCTAAGAAAAAGAGAATCACCCCGAAAAAGAAATGCCCAGCATGTGGTACGGAAGTGGCCATCGCGACCAAAACGTGTCCGCAATGCCAGGCGATCTTTCCCGCGAAGGCGAAGCCCGGTCGCAAGAAAAAAGGACGGCCACCAGGCACGACCGTTAAATTGGGTCGACCGCCAGGAAGCGGCGTCAAACCCGGCAGCGACCTGGATTCCGCCATTCGATTTGTGGAACAGACGGGTGGCTTGAAGGCCGCGAAGGCCGCGATTGCCCGCATCGAACAAATCAAGAATCTTTGATCGGCTCTGGGCGACGGCTCCCGCTCCGCATTGATGGAGTGGGAGCCGTCTTTTTCTCGGTCGAGTCCGGCGCGATTCATGACCTTGACCTTGCATGTTTATCACCAGCAGCGCCCCGTCTTCTCTACGTACCTTTCTGGTGTGCTCGAGATCGGTCGGCAGCAACCTGACGAACCCAAACCTTACTGTCAGGTTCCCGCACCCCATGGCTCGCGATTGATCGTGGCCGATCAAGCCGAGGCTTCGCTCTCACGTCGGCATGTGCTCATCGAACCCCAGTCAGATCGCGTTGTCCAGTTATCCAACCTCAGCAAGGCGGTCACCATCGCGACGGACAGGGGTGGCATCATCGAGCCCGGTCAGCATCGGCAATTAGAAGCACCGTTCGTCTTGGTGATGGGGGATCGCTCGATACGCGTCGAGTTCGAAGCGGAAGTCGCGGAACAGCCGCGCATGGTCAGTCTCGCCAATGTGACGATGGCTCCCGGCCGCCAAAAGATTCCCTCGACACGACTGCGCATGATTCCGGAGATGCAAGGCGGGGCGGATGGAGTCAAGATCGTGGAGTGGCTGCAGGACGTCATGTCCGTTTTTCAAAGCGCCGCGAGTTCACCTGACTTTTTGGAACGCGCCGCACAGGCCGTCGTGCATCTGGTGGGACTCGACACCGCGGCCGTGATGATCTGGGACGGTGCCCGCTGGAAGCCCGAGGCCGTTTACAACCGCCGCGGTGACGTCGCTTCCGCATGGCGTCCCAGCAGCACCATCTTGGAAGCCGCGCGACGCGAGAAACGGACGTTTCACCATGCGTCGCAGCAACACGCGGCAAGTTTAATGGGCGTCGAAGCCCTGGTGGCCGCGCCGATTTTGGATGCGCGGGGCGATGTGATCGGTGCGATCTATGGTGATCGCCGTCAACCAGCTCCCGATCGCAATGAAATTGACATTACGCAACTCGAGGCCATGCTGGTTGAATTGTTAGCCACCGGTGTCGCGGCGGGGTTAGCGCGACTCGAACAAGAACGCTCGGCGCTCGCGGCACGCGTACGGTTCGAGCAGTTCTTCACGCCGGAATTGGCGCAGCAATTGGAGTTGCACCCCAATCTGCTCGAAGGCAAGGACGCCGAAATCACCGCGTTGTTCTGTGACGTGCGCGGCTTCAGTCGCATTAGCGAGCGTTTGGGTTCCGTACGCACCTTCGCTTGGATTTGCGACGTCATGGAGGAGTTCTCGGAATGCATTCAGCGTTTTGGCGGCGTGCTGGTCGATTACATCGGCGACGAAGTGATCGCCATGTGGGGCGCTCCGGTCGAGAATGCGGAGCACGCGTTACTGGCTTGTCGCGCGGCCTTGGCCATGATCTCCAAATTGCCGGCGCTGAATGAGCGTTGGGCACAGGAACTGGGCGAGCCCGTGAGTATTGGCATTGGCATTAACTCGGGACTGGCCAGTGTCGGCAATACCGGTTCGACTCGGAAGTTCAAATACGGACCACTCGGCAACACCGTCAATTTGGCCAGTCGAGTGCAAGGTGCAACGAAGTATCTCAAGGCGAAAGTGCTCATCACGGGCGATACCACCGCGAGGCTCGGTCCCGAGATCCAGCGCCGCCGGTTGTCGCGCGTCCGCGTGGTAAATATCGCTACGCCAGTCGATCTGTATGAGCTCGTCGCTGTCGCCGATGATAGTTGGTGCCAGTTGCGGGATCGCTATGAAGCCGCACTGGAGGCGTTGGAACGCAAAGAGTTCTTTATCGCTATGAAGTATTTGGGCAATCTCGTGGCGGACTATCCCCACGATGGACCCTCGCAACTCCTGCTCGCCCGCGCCGTCAATGCCATGATCTCGCGCGATGACTTCGACATTACGTGGGAACTGACGGGCAAGTAAAGCCACACGGTGCTGCGCCAACCGTTTGTCCGCAGTTCGTCAGGAGATTGGGAACTCGAAGCGCGCATTGACACGAATCGCGGCGTCATGCGGACATTGTTCGACACAAGCGGGGCGCTGTCGCGAGAGTGAACTGCAGAGATCGCAGACCACGGCCGTGCGTTCGACCAGCTCCACTTCCAAATCCACTCCCGCGCCCGCCGTGGCCGTGGCTAACTCGCCAACCTTGGGCAAGGCATCCAGTCGTGCCGACAGCAGGAGTTGCCCATACTTGACCGGAAATGGCTGGCCAGCCGCCGCCGCTGGCGGGCTCACTTCCACGGCCAGAACGTTCTCACCAACCCGCAATTGCGATGTATCGATGCGGGCTTGCAGTTCGTGCTCCTTCGGCTTCTTCTTTTCAGTGACCGAATCGGCGGACAATACGCTAACCCCGTTCAGCCACACGCGGATCGGCAGGCCCTGTGAGGATACATGCAGACCGCAGGGACATTGGCGGAGCTGGTCTTGAGTGAGCTGGAAGGGATAACGGAAATAGATCGGCTCGGGCAATTGGCCGCGCCGTGCCTGCCACGCATGATTCGCGGCGTGTTCCGACAGTTGTTCCACGAGATCCAGTGTCCAGGTCACGGGCGACAGCCCTACTGACCAACCCCGTGGTCGATACTTCCTCGCCGTCCAGTCTGCGTCGCCAACGGCACTGGCCGCCACGAATTGCCAGCCGATCGTCTGCTCGGGGATGATCCCCGTATCGTGCATCTGAATTGAATCGTAAGGACACTGGCGCGCACAGAGACTGCAACCAATACACCAATCGCGAATCTCAATCTGACCGTTGTTGCCGCGTTGAATCGATCCGACAGGACAACCGATCATACAGACGGGGTTCAGGCATTGGCGACAAGCCGAGGGGACGAGGAAGCGGTCAAAGCGCGGACCATCGAGAAACAATCGGGAATATCCGTCATCATGCGTCTTCACACACGCACGGACGCAATCGCCGCACCGCGTGCAACGGTCCAGATCAATCAGTAACAGGCTTTGCCCTTGTACCAAACCCGCATCGCGAAACTCAGTCGTATGGGTCACAGACGCTTCCGTTTGACTCACATGTCGCAGGTCGCTGCCCACGATATCGACATAGCGGCGCGCGACCAAGCGTTCGACCGATGTCCGCAAAGGCTCCGAACTCTCGAGCAAACGCTGAAAGGCCACGGCGTCGATCCGCACCAGTTCGACGCGCCCCGGTCGGCGACTCGTATCCTCCGCGGGATGATCGTAGGCGATGCAGGTCGCTTGCCTTGGTACACCCAGCACCAAAGCCATTTCTCCAAAACAGTCACCACGAGCCAAATAGGCCAGAATGTCGGGAGGACCCGTCTTGGCTCCCGTCGTTTGAAGAAAGTTCGGAAAGAGCGTTTGGAGAATCAACGTCCCCGCGATGCGTACTTCTAACTCAGACCAATGCTTCTTTGCGCCCGCTGGACCTTGAGGAAATGCTTCGACAGTGGCGAGCAGCGAGGGTTGTGTCAGCACGGGCAGCACATCGGGAGCAGCGACAAACTCGCGGCGACGCAACAATTGATTGATCGCGTGAATGACACACGCACAATCGTCGGTGGAACTGGTTTCACTTGCGGCAATGCGGCGAATCGCGTTTTGTGTCGACGGCGTGAACCAGGACCAAACCCATCGGGCTGGATCGCCACACGGTGACGGGGCGGTCGGGTAAATGGGAGGGGACGACTCGCGAGATTCGACTACTGCCGCGGCATCGGGTGCGCCCTTCAAGAGTGCCGCACAAAACGTGGGCCAGTCGACCACATGTTCCGCGCGCAAGGCCACGTGTGCTCCACGCACGACTTGCACAACGCCACTTCGGATCAGGTAGATACTATCGGCTTGATCTCCTTCGTCGCAGATCACCGTACCCGGTTCCACAACCTCCAGATGTGCCGCGTCTCTTAGCACATTCAACTGCGCATCGGACAGGTCTTGGAAGAACTCCAGACGCCGCAGGTGGGAGCTCAGCACTCGTCGAGCGTAGATCTCGTCAGATC
>JBGTHH010000597.1:0-10779 GCA_041746275.1 Pirellulaceae bacterium
GGCGCTGTCCAGACCGGCGGCTTCGAGCGCGACGCCCAGCGCAACGGGCGATCCCGCCACTGCCACGACTCGCAGAAACCGCTGTTCCTCGTCCGACAGCCGGCCGACGCGCGACCACAGCACCTGGTCCAGATCCGTACCCGCGATCCCGGCCAGATCGAAGCCGGAATTCAAGTGCCGCGCCAGCTCGAACGCGAAATACGCCCGCCCTCCCGACTGGTCGACGATCCGCTCGATCCCCGCCTCGCGGTTGGGCAAATCGTCAGGCAATAGCCGCCGCGCGAATTCGCGAGTCTCGTCGGGACTGAACGCGTCCACGCGCAGTTCATGCCAGAGCGTGCGGGCGGACGCCCGCGACTGGCTGGCCGCCAGCGTCCGCAGGCACTCGCTGCCCGATTCGTACTCGCTGCGATACGACAACAGCATCAGCATCCGGGGCGGGTCGTCCGACTCGATCAGTTGCG
The DNA here is from genome assembly GCA_041746275.1 of Pirellulaceae bacterium. Classification (GTDB taxonomy): domain Bacteria; phylum Planctomycetota; class Planctomycetia; order Pirellulales; family Pirellulaceae. Next base: position 465 of record JBGTHH010000597.1, read on the forward strand.
CCAGCAGCGCGGCACTGTCCGAGTCGCCCCATTGCAAATCGTCCAGATGAACCACCAACAGGAACTGCCGGCCGATGCGCCGCAACAGTTGCTGCAAAGCCTGGAACGCTTCCTGCCGGACTTCCCGTGGATCGCTGGAAACGCGGCGCGATTCGGCCCGGCGGCGAATCTCGTCCACCTGCTTCAACACCGGAAAGAGCTTCGCCAGCGCGACCACGTTCTCCGGAATCAACTCGCGGGAAATCTCGGACCGACGCAGAAACATCGACAAGGCATCGATCAGCGAGTCGATGCCGTTGTAGGGAACCAATTCCCGCTCGTAACATCGAGCGCCCAGCAGAAGGGTCTGTTCGTTACTGGATAAATCGTCCAGGTAATGCTGAATGAGTGTACTCTTGCCAGCGCCTGACGATCCATGCACTCGGACAATCACCGTCTTACCGGACAACATCTGCACGAAGGCTCGACTCAACTTCTCCACATGCTGCTCGCGCCCGATGAAGGGGATGGAACGCCATCGCGTGTTGTCGTCCAGGGGAATCAGGTCATTGTCCGGCCGCGCCGCGTCGCGGGACGCGAAAGAAGCGATCACCTCGAGCCCGGTCGGGCGCGCGGAAGGATCTCGCTGAAGCAAACGGCTGCATAGGTCATTCAGATCGTCGGGCACCCCGTCACAGTAGTCGGCAGGCGAAGGGGCGTCTTCCGACTGCTTGCGCGACCAGATGGAAGATGCCGAGCCACGGAAGGGGAGCCGCGCGGTGAGCGATTCGAACAACATGACGCCTACAGAATACCAATCGCTGGCGGCGGTGAGTTGCTTGCCCGCCGCCTGTTCCGGCGACATGAAGCTGATCGTTCCCGACACCGCGTAATCGTCCGGCGTCCGCGAGATCTCGCCCTGCGAGGACAACTCCGCGACCAGTCCGAAATCGAGCAGCACGACCTGGCCGCTGCGCGTGACAAGCGCATTGCCCGGTTTGAGGTCCCGATGCAGTTTCCCGGCGGAGTGCAAGGCCTGCACCCCTTCGGCCAATTGACGAAACGTCCGAGACAACCGGTGGAAGTCGGTCACGCGCACCGGAGTCTTGGAAGCGGGTGCCGGTTCCAGACTGGCCGAGCCCTCGCGCGCGTCCTGTCGGGCGATAGGATCCGGAGAAAACGGGCCGGTGGCATTCAGCAACGAGCCACCCACGCTCTCCGACTCCGGCGACGACAGGGAGCAGGTCGTTTCGCTTATACACGATGCCGAGGATGAAGCATCCCGATCGGCGGGCGACTGGACGTAGCCGAGAAAGCTCACGGCGTCCTCGACCAACTCCATCGTGAAGTACCACTGAGTGCCGTCCGAGATCAATTCGTACAACGGCACCAGATTCGGATGGACGACTTCCGCCAGTGAGCGGAACTCCTGCTTGAACTGGAAGACGGCCGCCGCCTCGACTTCCTTGAGAACCTTCAGCGCCAACCGTTGCTTCCGGTCGCGGTCGAAGACTTCATAGACAACACCCATTCCGCCAGCGCCGATTTCGCGCAAGACCGCAAAGCGGTCGGTGTCCGCGAACTTGGCAGTGATGGAACTCCGAGGGGCCATCGACCGCATGCTCCACTCGTGGCTCAAGTGTGTTAGCCGAGCTCAGGATCGCACACCACTTGCAAACCCCGGAGGCCGTGCGGTGGAGACCGCGCACAATAGCCGGTCAGGAGACCCTCGCACGATTCGGTTCCGCCAGCGTCGAAACTCTGTAACCAATCTCGCCAGAGACTGTAGCCAATCTCGCCAGAGATTGGGGGTTGGTCGTCGTAGCCAATCTCGCCAGAGATTGGAGTTGGTTGTCGTAGCCTTGTCTCGGTGCCCGCCAGCGTCGAACCGCGTCAGACTAACCCGCTGCCCGCGAATAGTCAAATCGCGACTCGTTGAAAGTTATGTACGTTGCGAAACGTCGCGCGGAAGCCAGCGGGCGTTTCCTCGCCGCGGGCTTCCCTTTCACCGCATTCCACGCGATCAGCGCTTCACTGCGACGAATTCGGTCCAGAATAGCTGCCTTAGAATTTGTGTACGTAACGAAACGACACGCGGAACCCCTCGGGGCGATTCCTCGCTTCGGATTCCCAATAAAGGTTGCAGAAAAAATGCTGTTCTTGCGAGAAGCTGACAAGGCACCCGGGACCGATCCCAAACACCTGCTCCCGCGTATCCGGCACGGCCACGCCGTCGATTTTCGCATCGGTCGTCTGCTTCAGCCAGTAGCCGTTCACGCCCACGCGAAGCTGCTTCGGCAGAATCTCGCGGCTGGCGGTGAAGTTGATGTGAAACGCCTCGCCCGCCTGCGTCGAATCGACTCCGGGACCAACGATGCTCAGGGGATCCTCGTTCTTGGAGTTCCACAAATAGTGAGCCCGGAACGAGGCCGTCGTCTTCTCATCCAGAAACAAGGTTCCCGCCCAGTAGGGATTGAACTGGAAGAAGTTCGAACCCGCGTTGATGAGTCGGTCTCGGTGATACTCGCCGGTCGGCAACACGAGCTGCGCTTCCAGACGATGCACAAACAGGGGGCCGTCGCAGCCCATAACCGGATCGAACTGGAGCGCCGGTCCGATCAGAATATCGCCTAGTCCTCCGTTGTCGGCCGTCAGCCCGGGAACGGGGGCAGCCAGGTCCAGGTCGATTCCAATGACGGGAATGAGCACGTCGAGCGCCGGCTTGGCACCGATTGGCAAATCGCAGTCCCACATGTAAATGAACTGTGTCAGGGATGCGACAACGTCCAGTTGCGGATCGGGAAGCGGCAGCACGTTGCCGTCCGCGCCGCGAAACCGCCGTGCGCCGTAGTACTGGACATACTGCGCGAAATACAACCCTGGGCCCGCGGGGGGCGCTCCGTCGACGAAACTGGTGAAGCCCAGGTTCACCGGTGGCAGCGGTTGCGGAGACTGCGCGGACGCGCCAGTCACCAGCGAAACCGATAACCCGGCCCCCCACTACGCACGCACACAATCCTCGCAACAATTTTGTCAACATCGCGCGTCGCTCTCTTATTGCCAGATCCAGGAGCCGTTCGTGCATGATCGGTCGAAGAACAACCGCCCTTCGGAATTGTCCCGAAATAATTTCCGCAAACCGACATTAGCGGTTGGGCGCAAGCCCACCGGTTTCGCGAGACCGGACGGCTTGCGCCGTTCCGTTAAATCGGGAATCCATTTCGGGACGATTTCTTAGGCGATGTCGCCCGACTTGAACCAAACGGTGAAAATCCAAACTCTGGCGACTATTCCGATTGATCGGCATCCAGGGGCCGGACGGGGGCTGGAATCTCGCGATTTTCGGATTCAGCAGCGAGTCGTCGCGGCTTAGGTCTCGCGGTCATGCCGGCGAGGCAAAATGGAGGGGCGCAGTGGGGCGTTCCCGGATTTTGTTGGTGCGTGGTTAACGCGATGGCTCCGCCTCTCATGCTTGCGCCGGACGCGATGGCGTATCGCTCGCCGGATAGAGTGTTCTCTGCGAAACCAGCGATTTGCCGACGTTACGCACCAAGTGGGTATCGCCTTGTTCCACGCCACTCCCGGTTCGCCAAAATTACCATTGGTGTCCGGGGGTTGTGTCCTAACTGCGCGTGCTGGGGCGAGCAACGACGTTCTCGATTAACACGTTTCGGCAATCGACGTTCTAAGCAGTGCCACGCCCGCATCGCCGCGATATCGTTCTAGGTCGGATTCAAACCCCCAAAAGAATGGACGCTTCTCACCGGAATGCAATTCCATTCGCTTTGCAACAATTGTCGAGGGGACGAAAAACACGACCGGAGCATTCGCCTCCATTGGCCATTTACCAAGAGACACGAAGGCATACCAGAGGCTTTCGTCGTACGAAGTAATGATGGATCGGCTTGTGTCCCATGAATAGCCCGGCGCGAGGGATGAGATTGCATCGTCTCATTCGCAGCCATTAGAATGTGGCGAGTCGAGACGACTTGGCGTTGCATCCGCCTAGGGATTCCCAGCAGTCCGCAGCCACGCGTTTCAAGTCAACGCCCAAACCATTTCTCCGAGGGCAGAGGGAGAATTGTAATTCATCAGGCTCAATTCAATGCCGCGATACTTTGATCGACTGCCCGGAGTTCGGTTCCTGACGCGGCTGCCAAAACAGTTGGCTGGGATGAATCCTTTCGGCGGGGCTTGCAAACCGACCCGCGTGCCTCTCTTATTCCAAACGGAGCGGCCAAGTCTCCCCTTTCCGCATCCTTGGAATTTCCAGCGACCCATCGAGATACTTGATGCCTACTTCTGGCGGGCTGAGGAAGAAACTGGCTCGGGGCGACACAATCGGTATCTGGATGTCCCCGGCTTCCCACCTGTGCTCGTCACTCGCGATCCGAGTGTCATCCGCGCGATTCTCACTGCCACGGGCGATCGCGAGGGTCAGTTCGATCGGGATACACTTCCCTCCATGGGAATCGCTCGGGCGACAGGAAACGATACGCTGCTATTCGGTAATGGATCACTGTGGCGACGACACCGGAAGGTGTCTGCTTCGCCCTTCGGCAAGACAGCGCTCTTCCAACCCGAAGTTTTCTGTGAGTTTGAGGACACGTTCCGGAGCACGGCACGACAACGTCTCACGGTCCTCCGCCAGCACCTCTCGGAAACCGGCTCGCGGCATCTGCAAATCGTTTTGGAACCTGAGATCAAAGCGTTGATGTTGGAGATGCTGGTTGTATGTTTTTTCGGCACTTCGATCGATTACCAGGAACTCAGGGAGAAATACATTCCTGCTCTGGAGCGACTCATCGACCACATCGTGCGAGATACGGTAACCAATCGACTGGGACTGCCGCCCTCGTTGCTGGCCCGATTCAGTCGCCGATATGCTCAGGCTAACCGTGATTTCGAGACGTTTGACGACCTAACCGATCGGGTGTTGGCTGCCCGATCGAGCGATCGGGGCTTGTGGAAGAAGTTCCGTTCGCAAGCCTCCGACGCCGCCTTGAGGAGCAACATTAAAGTCTTTCTGGCCGGCGCTTTGGAAGCGACCACCTCGTTTGCTACTTGGACGATATCCCATTTGGCGAGGAACCAAGTCTGGCAGGAAAAGGTCTTCCGCGAGGTCGAAACGATGGCGGATTACTCGCCCGATCAACTCCACGCGGCTCGGCACCTAGGAGCGGTTCTGGACGAAACGTTGCGGTTGACGCCGTCACTCTATTTCCTTCCACGGAAAGCGACGGTAGCAACGCGCATCCAGACCGCGGATGGTCGCGAGATGCTGATCCCCAGGGACACTCACATCTTGTTGGACGTGTGGCATGCCAACCGTCATGCAGATCATTGGGGGGAAGCGGTCACGGGGTTTTCCGCCACGGACTTCGCACCGGATCGTTGGGAAAAACTTGCCGCGCAGAAAGCGGATTCCAAGGAACATCTTCACTTCGGCTTCGGACACGGTCCGCGTGTTTGTCCCGGCAAACACCTCTGTCAACTGGAAGTCGCCTTGGTGGTTGGGGTTTTTGTCAAGCTGTTCCGCTTCCGCGCAGTTCACCCTACCAATGACGTCAAGGCCGGCGTCTCCACCAAGCCCGCCGACGGCGCTCTCGTTGAATTGGAACTTCGAGAACCGTCTGCTGGCATGACAACCGAGAACGAGTGGAATTCGATCATCAAGGCCCACTCCCCCGGCGAGAGCTAAGTTCGAGTGTACTCAGTCGCCCCTCTCGAACTGCTGGATCACATACCGGTGGCGCTGGCGATCCGTCCATTTGATGCCAACATTTGTTCCAGAACGCGCGGCTGGTATACTTTGGCTCGGAGGAAACTTCATGACTCTAGAACAGGTAATCAACGACATTTCCGCGTTGCCGCCGAGTGACCAACTTCGACTTGTGCCAGAGATTTGGGATCGACTACCCAAGGACGTCGGAACAGAGCTTTCCGCGGCGCAGCAAGCGGAACTTGATCGTCGCTGGGCAGAGTACAAGGCGGATCCATCTACCGCGTTGACCGAAGACGAATTTAGAGAACGTATTGTCTTGCCCAGATCGGGAGCGTGACACGGCATTGCGCTAAAGTTTAGCGGCTTCAAAGGTGGACTCATGAAAATCGATCCCAGTCAGGTGCAGCGAACGGAAGAAGTGACGGCCGCGAACGGCCGGAAGTACCAGCGGAAAATTGTCCGCTTGACCCCCGAGCAGCGTGCGGAGTACCGGCGGATGGTTGCGGAAGAAGAGCGCGATGTGCCCCGGAAAATCAAATATCGCGTCGAGGCCGTGTTCCAAGAAAAAGAGCAAGACGTCCTCACGGCCATCGATCAATATGCGACCAAGCACGGCTTACCAAATCGGGGTGCCGTGGTGCGGCGGGCTCTGGCCAAGCTGTTGAAAATCGAGCTGGCAATCCCGCATCACGGTCGCCAAGCGGGATCGCCAAAGAAAACAAAGTCCAAACGCTCGTCGAAGGCGTCCTGAGCCTTTCGTTAAGATGACAATGAACGTCGCAATGCGGGAGGGGACATCCAGCTTTGCACTCCGCCTGGCGACAGAAAAACGCACAGTCAACGAGTGCCCACGCAATTCATCCATCCCATCTTGGCGCAAAGATGGATGTCCCCGTTCGGACCATGTGAAGCTACCGGCGGATGAGCGCGTGAGATTCCGGTGCGTGGTTACCGCGATGTGATGAATGACATCAAGTCAAGTCCGTGCAGAGTTTACTAGGCCCCTTAACGACGTAATCGATATACCGCCTTCCACGAGGCGTGATCGCGTGCTGGCACCTAAGTGCGATATTCTCCGGGCTCAAACCCTTGCCTGTGAGCAGCTTTCCTTTATACGCTGGATCGTCCATACCCCATCCTCGTCGTACGAAATGAAACGTAGAACAGAGGCAATTGAGGAGAACTATCAGCAGCCCCGTGGGATCATCGTTTCCCACTGGCTTGAGTTCTTTAAAACTCAGCGTTTGACCGGGAACTAGGTTGTACAGTTGCATCAGGACAAGCAAGTGAGACTCGCTGAACCGTTCGGTAGCTTCCGCAAACATCATCGACTCATCGAATATACTTTCAACCGGATCATCGGTAAGCCAACTACTTGCAACTAGATTCGCAAACCTCACGCGTTTTTGCTTACAGACTTGTACCTCGACGCGGTGTAGCACACTCTCAAGTAACTGCATTCCTGCGGGTGTGGCCGCGAAGGCATTCAACTGATAATCATTGGACAATAGCTCCTTGATTTGGCCGAGTGTTTCCTCTACTCGTTTGATCCTTCCATCCGTATTAAATTCGCTCCATGTCGCCGAAAGAGTTCCACCCACGATAGGAATCGCAGCAAGGGCTGGAGCGACGACCTTTAGCAGATCACGCGGTTTTCCCACTTCGACAATTGCGTTGCGTTTGTCAATTCCGTCCACTTTCCGCCTTCCTTCCTAAGCCGTCCCCTGAGAACTGTCAGGTGTCACTCACAACACCCGTTGGCACGCATTATCGACTATTAAATGGGAGTCGCAAGCATGGTCCCGACTCTCGTTTCGTGTGATGGATTGACGTGCCCGCGAGTGCTAGAATGTCCCAAATCCGCGATCGTCATAAATTACTGCCGTATTCGAGGGCGAGTCAAATGCGATTTTTTCGATGAGCCAGAGCGAACACTTTAAAAGACTTGGTGCGCAATTTGCGAATCAACGTTGGTCTTGGGGCGCAACGCGAGAGGACGGTTCCGTTGTCTTAAGGGTCTGGCAAGACCAGATGAAGACGATCGATAACGCCCGTTGCATGAGAGTTACATTCAACGTGAAGTACGCCGACGACCCGGATAACCTAGGACACCAAGAGCGACTTCGCCACGTGAAGATGATTGAGCAAGGTGCAAAGTGCTACCTTGTGATGTGCCTCGCAAAAGACCCAAATGCCCGCCCGCGAGTAGTCAAATCATTCAACAAGGAGGATGTGTTCATTGGCGGTAAGCTGGTGGAATCAGCTGGCGATTGGTGGATAGAGTTGGGAACACGCATGTCGATTCGTGAACTGATGGAGTGACAAGTGTAGGAAACAAAGTGTCCGGGGACACTCATCCACGGTCGCGACCGCAGGCAATTGCCCGGCGAGAGGTATGGGTTTCCTCCGAAGGTCTCAGAAGGATGGCTGTCCCCGGTCGCCCTTCGCGTTGTGGGAGACGCGATTGAAGGACAAGTGCCCGGGGACACCCAAGTGCCCGGGGACACCCATCCAAGGTCGCAACCGCGGGCAATAGCCCGGCGAGAGGTATGGGTTTCCTACGAAGGTCTTAGAAGGATGGCTGTCCCCGGTCGGCACCTAACGAAAGCTGGCTGTCCCCATGTTCACCCCTCCCCATGTTCACCCCCGTCAGCCGTCGATTGCCAGAAGCGAATGAAGAGACTTCTCGATCGACACGATGTGTCAGCGTCCGGATAGAGATAATCTTCTGAGCCGACTTAGGAATGCGACCGTTGGGACGGCTCGAACCGGATACTGTGCGCTGCGACAATATCGGTTAAGTGGTAACCTTTGTGGCGGTTAGAGGAGCATGCGAACTGTGGCCACATTCTTTATTCCTGGACAGGTTTACACAGCGCCCTCGGTGGCAGCCGTTGGCTGGATTCCATACCTCGGTCTGAGGCAACCCATGCCAAAGGCCTTTGACTCGCACAACAGATGGTGGGGGCTGAAGCCGTTGTTCTTAACCGGCAATCAGACACCGCCTGCTCGGTTCGAGGGTGAGGAGCATTTTCAGGCGTTCATCGATGCGAAAGAGTATCGTGCGGTTATTGGAGTCGCGGGACTCGAGGTGAGTTTCAATGAGGAGGGCTGTTCCTCAAACAATGCGCCGTTTGGCGAGCGGACGCAGGGTGGTTATACGCCGTTTAGACTGACGATCGGCAACGAAAGCACGTCAGTTTCATTCCGCCATTACAGTTCGGGCGAAATTAGCGGTGCAAGTTCAATAGCGGGAGGAGGTGAATCCGCGCCGTTGGGGATCAGCCTTGATTTTCGGATCGGAAAGCTCGGCAACGCGATGTCCAGGTTACTGGTTGGGCATTTCGCTCCATATGCGTGGATGGACATAAGCTACGAAGTGTTCGCAGACGGACAATATGAAGTCACGTTTTCCGGAACCTATATACCCAGCCAGGCGTATTACGTGGATTGGGAAAAGGTGGCGGAGCATCACTTGGAAGATGTGTCTGGTGAGCACCTGGACGACTTCCTCACGTCACAAACGCGCAATTCCACGCCCCGAAGTGAAGCGAGATACGTTCACAGGGGTCACTTGAAGGCAATTCAAGGACTGACCGGGGGCTGATCGAGCGGCGATTGAAGAGGGGCACGGGGACATCCTGCTTTTCAGGCGTGAAGCGGTGCGATGCCGAGGGACTGGGTCGTCGGGCCAGGGGGCCGACGAACAGCTAAAGTTCCCAGCCATCGACCATGTCGGGCCGGTTCCTCAGAATGATGTGAAAGTGGTTCGAGAGCACGGCCAACCCGAGCACATCGACGGCGAAGCAACCCGCCAAGAACCTCGTCCGCTGTTCAACTTAAGCTTGCGGTGCTCGTAGTCGATGCCCATGACCGGATCCGTGCCACCCAGGAAGCATCGCCGCACGCAGTCGACCAACGAAAGCCAACAAGTTCGGGCACATCCGCCGCGGGAATGGTATACTGGGCCTGGTCAACCCGGCGTTGGTAACGCCCCTGGAGCTATCCTTATTGCGGGGCAGCCCGTTACGATGTGGCGCAGCGGGAGCGGTTGGGCTGATAGCTCGACCTGTTGCTGGGAGCCCGCAGTTGAAGCATTTCATTCACGGTAAGTGGTGCCCGATGACCGTCTCACTGCTTGACATCGCCAAACGTGCGGATCAGTTTTTTATGCAAGCCTCGCCTATTCACGAAGCCATGCGGCGTCTGACGAAGACGTTGGACGAGATGCAAATCCGGTTCGCGATCGCTGGCGCCATGGCAGCTAATGCGCACGGGTACCAGCGCACGACTACCGACGTCGATATCCTCATTCGCCGCGAGGATCTGCAAAGGGCCAAGCAGCGTTACTCGGGATTGGGCTGGGTTGACCGATTCGAAGGGTCGAAGGGGTTCCGCGATACCGTCAACAACGTCAACATCAATGCGCTGCTCGTCGGCGATTATCCCGGCGATGGATTGCCCAAGCCGGATAGGGGTCGGAAAGGCTCAGTGATCTGAGCCTCCCCGCCCTCCGAACCGTACGGGCGGTTTTCCCGCATACGGCTCTCCGGTCAGTAGGTTCCTATGGATCGGACGAAACGAATATGGGCGTCATTCAGGCTCTTGAAC
>JBGTHH010000598.1:0-2518 GCA_041746275.1 Pirellulaceae bacterium
TAATTCGTCATTCCACATGGAGCTTATCCTTCCCTTCCTGCGGACTCCTCAATCCAGCCAGGCGAGATCCGCATAGGCTCCGGCGTCAAGAATGGCGATCCGCTTGCCGTAGGTCCGCCGTCCCAACAATAGAGCGATCCGTCTGGTGTGATGAACAGCCACTGATTGTTGCCGTCAAGCATCCAACTCTCGCCTCTGCCGCCCCAGTTTTGCCAAAGGTTGCCCCGTGAATGGAGGCCGAGGTGTTTTACCAAATGCTTCGCTTGAGCATGGGCCAAGCGAGTCGGATCGGCATGATAAGACGGATCAAGCGATGCGACTCGTGTACCGGTAGGTCCCGCCGTCGACTTCGCGTGGTATCGCCACAGCGTTCCATTCGGCAGCAAATAAAACCAAGCGTCGCCACTGGCGAACCACTTCTCACCTACTCCGCCCCAATCGCTCCACCGATCATCAACCGACTCAAGACCATAGAGCGAGTCAACCGCGTAGGCATGCGCGTCGTACAACAGTTCCATGTGTGTGTGATAGAGTGGCGTCAATTGGGCCACGAGCCGGCCTGTCGCCAGCGGCTGCCGATCCCACGCGTAGAGCGCACCATGGCTGACTTACTCGACTCGAAAGATCGATGGAGCACCTGACCAAACCGCAGTGCCCATTGCAGCACCCTTGGCCGTTTGGCTTTTGCTGCGTTGTCGAAGGACGTGAAGCGTTGTCCGAGTTCTTTGATCCTGCGCCTTACGACTCGCTGTCACGGCTACGAAGGCGAGTTTGTAGTTGTGCAACCAGGGCGGAAAGTGCATCATGCGGCATTCGCCGCAACTCCTCGTCCGTGACCGAATCATCGCCAAGCAGCTCCTGCAATAACTGTACCCGACCTGCCAGCTTCCCTTGTTCAATGCCCCGTTCGATACCTTGTTCGATACCCTTTTCAATTCCTTGTTCGATTCCTTGTTCGATACCTAGCGCAAGACCTTCTTCTCGGCCTTCTTTTCGGGCTCCGGAGATGGCCCATTCGTAATCGCGTTGAGCTTTTTCGCGTTGATCGTACATGGTTCGGTCCTCTGTTTTGGACGAGATGATTTCGATGACCTGGATCGCACGCTCAAACTCGATACCTGGAAGCAACTGACGTAACTGCTCTCCGCTGTACTCGTGAGCCCGACGCAACAGGAAGACCCATTGCTCCAGCTTGCTGGCCGCGGAGATCGTGGCGTCGGACAAATTATACTTCGACAACTCCACCGTGTGTACCGCGATGGCTCTGTCCAGCGTGCGGCCACTGTCCTGGTCGATCAGTTCGAAACGATGATGCGGCTGAGGCGTGTCGCGAAATAGCACATTATCCAGCAAGCAAATCGATATCGCGGGACACAGTTCGGCGTAGTCATCCCCGGCGGACAACTGATCCACGTACATACTGCACGCGTAATAGACCAGCCGTTCCAGCAAACCGCCGTAGATAGAGACCTGCATCTCCACGTTGAACCACCGGCCCAGCGAATCGCGAGCACGCACGTCCAACACGACTTGCTTGTCCGTCGTGAATTCCTGGTAGCTGAACGGGTTTAGAATCTCGACAGCCACCACCGGATGTTTCAATCGGAGGATCGCATTCAACAAACCCAGGAGCGCGATCGCGTTTTCGGGGCTACCGAAGATCTTCTTGAACACGAAGTCGACAATCGGTCTGATGCCCAACGGCATGGTCCGCTCCGTTTGATCGATATCTTTCACAGAATCACGTCACGTTTCCACAGCAGTCTCCCATTCAACTTACCCGGCCACTCCCTTCTGGCAATGAGGCTGCTTGATTGAACCGACTGCGGCCTCCACCCTATTCCAAACCGAAAGTGCTGGCATCCGGTCGTCCAGCCCGATAATCAAGTGCCGCTCGGCGGTAGCGACCGCAACGCGATGCGTGGGAGCCGCCATCCACAGCTCCGCTAGCAAGCGAGCCTGTGCCATGGTACGGGCCAGCCTCCGCATGTGAACTCTTCCACAGCCGCTACAGGCATAACTTCTTGCCTGGGTTGCGAGTGAAGTTCGTATGCGCGGCGGGCATTCGAGTAAATGCTCGTTAGCGGCCGGGTCGATAGCAAAAGCAGACAAGTGTCAGTAGCGGAATGCTGGATACTAGTTTCCCCCCAAATTGCCCCCTCATCGGCGCTTTAAAAAGCGCTGATGCCGCCACCAAATCGGTGGTCCCGCCAGCAATCACGCCTCCATTTCAAAGGATTGGGAGATCGGACGATGAAGTTCACCAGAATTGCTTTTGCGGTAGCCGCGTGTTGCGGTGTCATCGCAACCAACGCACAGGCCCAGGGGCTGCGTCAGCCTGGGTCGGTTCAACCCACGACGCTAACGTACGACTACTACGCACAAGACAATGTGGCCCCGTCGCCCAGCGACTTGGCCCCCCCCGCGGAGAGCGATTGGGCTTACGCGGGCGAAGCGAATCTGAAGTATGACAAGTCCTGTGGCTGCGACTCCAAGGGTGGAAAAGGCGGCAAGGGCG
>JBGTHH010000599.1:0-7015 GCA_041746275.1 Pirellulaceae bacterium
GGACGGCGGGCGGAGCGATGAAAGTTCGGATCGAAGGGTGGAATCCATTGGCCACAGGGCAACAAGATAAGGGAGATACATCAGGCGAGACAACCTTTGCAGCTCTGTTTCCTTCGTATGAGACAACTGCGGACCTTGCCAAAGCGAGTGCCACACAGGACTTCGACGTTCCCGCTGAAGCGGCGAATCGGAAGGACGAGCCCGAAAGCAATGTCCATGTCGGACCCTAGTGGAGCGATTCACATTGTCAGCCCGTGCTACCCTGCAGTGATTGCGCAAGGGCAAGACTGCGAGTCACGGGCGCGAGCGAGAATCAATCGCAATTCGATGCGATGAGCATCAGCCGGTTCCTGCAGTCGAACCCAATGACCGCGCCTGGGTCGGTAGCGGTTGCCTTGGGGTTCGCTGCCAGACAACGGATTCCGATCAGCCGACAACACGATTGACGAGCCGCCCGAAGATGCCAGCCAACTCCAGTCGTCGCTGGTGATGTGCAGTCGATCCACGTTCGGTATCGACTCGGCCGGTAAGCTGCTCCGCTTCCCGCGTGCCACTTCTTGGCCCGTCCCGTCGAGTAGTTTCAGATATTGGTCGAGCGATATCGGCAGAACGCCGCTGGCACAGAATGTGCTTGAACGTGAATTGCGGGCGATGTTCACTTACGAAGTCAGGAGTAGAAGAAAATGTTCCCCATACGTGTGCCCGTAGTTCTTTCGTTAATGGCCGGAATGACGCTGATCCTGCTCACGAAGCCACCGTTCGCTGCTGAACCCGTTTTTGGCTGGCGTCACAACGGCACAGGACAATTCCAACAGGTTACACCGCCGGTTGAGTGGTCTCGCGAGCGGCATGTGGTGTGGCAAACCGCGATGCCAGGTCGGGGCATCGCGTCGCCGGTTCTGGTCGAAGGACGCGTCTTGACGACTGCCGAGCCGACCGAATTGGTCTGCCTGGATGCGGACAGCGGCGAAGTTCTATGGACGCGTACGCATACTTATACGGACGTTTTCGGCCAAGCGAAGGGAAGCAAAATCGATCGAGACCTTGCCCAGGCCAAGGAAGTGCGTGAGAAAATCGAGTCCCTGAAGCGTGATCTGAACGCGGTGAAGGAAGCGGATCAGGACGCAAAATCGGCACTCGAGGAACGAATCGCTGAACTGGAGAAAGACTATGCGGTGTGGGCAGTCTATCCACCAGTAGCCGTCGGCAGCCCCGGGAATGCTACTAGCACACCCATCAGCGACGGCGAAAACGTGTGGGCGGTTTTCGGTACCGGCATTGTTTCCTCACATGCCGTCGGAGGGCAGCAAAACTGGATGCGGTTTGTGGAAGCGCCTGGCTCGCGCCATAGCGCATCGCCCCTGCTGAGCGATGGTCGGTTGATCCTGCACCTGAACCAGTTGATCGCGTTGGATGCCGCGACCGGTGAGACCGTCTGGCAAGCTGCCACTCCGCCTCGTGCCGGAACAGCCGTCCTCACACAAATCGATGGCACGGAGGTCGTGGTTACACCCGCTGGTGCCGTGGTTCGAGCCAGCGATGGAGAACTGCTGGCTCAGGACCTGTTCAATCTTGTCTATTGCTCGCCGGTGGTCGCAGGGGACGTGGTTTACGCCGTTCAAAACGGCTCGACAAAAGCAATCCGGCTCACCCACGATGACACCGGTGCCGTTCGCCCCGATGTCCTGTGGGAATCCCCCAGTGCGCGTGAGCACCGACTGAGCAGCCCCGTTCATCATGACGGGCTGTTGTACAGCGTTACGGAGAAAGGAGTTCTCGATGTCCTCGACGCCGAGACGGGCGAGCGGATTTACCGCCAGCGGTTAAAGCTGGACGATGGGCGATTTGATTCCAGCTTGGCGATCGCTGGAGAATTGCTCTTCGTGAGCAGCAATCAGGGGAAGACTTTGGTGATGAAGCCTGGTCGCGAGCACGTCGAGGTTGGTCGAAGCGAACTCGAAAACTTCAGCAGCTCGCCCGTCTTCGACCGCGGGCGCATCTACATCCGTACCCAGCAGAAACTGTACTGCCTCGGGCAGTGACTCTCCCTTTGTGGGACTCGACGCCGTTGCAAAGCGATAGTGTGTGGGTGGACGGTGGTCGCCGCGACGTACTTTTTCGCCGCACCAGTGGGACGACGGGAGGTGACGACTCGGGGACAGCCATCCCTTATCGTGATCGCTCACCATGGCGAGGCGGGAAGCATAGGTGTCACCCAAGGTCCTCGCGTCCGAAGAGGATGGCACCGCAGAGGACGCGGACGTACGCAGAGGGGGAGGATTTGTATTGAACGCGTCTCTGCGTACCTCCGCGCACTCTGCGATGGAAACAACAGCGCCCCTAGCCCGATGGGTAAGACCTAGAACCATCATGGCTCGCTTGGGTCGTCCGCGGGGATGACCATTTCATTATCGACGGCCACGACATACTTCTCGGTCTGAGTTAGCCGCGTCCTTTTAATTCGCTGTCCCCGATTCCCGCGCCGCGCGGCCGTCCTGTGACCTCGTAGCGCAAAACGCTACCCATCGGGATCGAAGCTAAGATCGCCTGGCCAAATCACACCTTGAGCCGATCGGTGAACAGCTAGGACATAAACGGTCTGGTTTTGAATCGTGAAGACCGCGCGATAACTGCGACGGTTCCCCAGCCCGACAAGCTTTTGGCGAAGCTCGTAATCGAACTACCGGTTCTCGGCCGCAACCGGATACTGTTCTGGCCGCTCGCGGAGCGTTTCGAGTTGCTCGTAGATGGCATCTCGCCAACGGATCGCTTGGTCGTAAGAATGATGCTCCGACCACCACACGGCATTGCGCGTGATATCGTCGTGGGCTCCCTCCGAAATCGCGAGGTCGTATATCATTTCCGATAGCGAGCAAGCGTCTCGTCGGTCTTTCGCTTGGATTCCTCAAGCGTCATCGTCCGCCCTGCTTCCATGTCGTCGATCCCGCGTTGGATCGCAGCGTTGACCTGCTGCTGATGCGTTAGCTCGTAGACCGACTTCTCGGTAAGCACGAACAGGCGGCCGGACGCTGGGTCGATCGCCTCAATCTGATCGCGACCGTTCACAGCTTCGGAGAGTTCTTTGTTGAGTTTGGCAATCATGTTCTACATCCTCTCGTCGATAGGAACTGCTTCTTCGAAGCAGTGGCACGACCTATCACGATCAAAACAAGCAGGGCCATCGTCGTTACAGTCGCGAAGGAATGGGATCATTGAACTCTAGATTTGCCAATGAGCGTTCCGCTTCCTTGGGCGTGAGCAACAGAAGCATGGTGATGTCCGAAAGAATGTCCTCGGGCAGCGACTCTAACAACTTCCAGATCGCTGGTTCGCGGTCCACCCGATCCAGCCCGTGGAAATCTTCATCAATGATCCGCACGCGAATTGACACGGAATTCTGACGGTGAGCGCTAATCTGCGCGTGGGGATGAGAATCCAAGTACTCAGCCAACGTATTCAATACCTGTTGCATCCGTGCGTCGTTCGGTTGGTTGTTGTGATCAGTCATGACAATCGTCCATCTCCCCAAGCGAGGATCTTTAAGGCCGAATCGAGGAACGCTTTAACATCACGCAAAGCGACTGTGCCCGGCGAATAACGCATATCCGTGGACCATGTGTTGACACGTGCAAAATGTAGAACGAGCTCAGTGGGCAAGTCGGGACCGCCGCGTTCCGCGTACAACCGAAGCCGTGTAAACTTTGCCATGCTGTTTCAACAAGTTCAACTCGTCGCGCTCCTTACACTTCCCAAAGGAACTTCACCGTTTCGGCTTCATAGCATGGCTCGCTTGGGTCGTCCGCGGGGATGACCATTTCAACATCGACGACATACGTTTCGGTCTGAACTAGGCGCGTCCTCTTAATTCGCTCACCGGCAATCTGCATGGCTAGCTCCTGTCGAAGAAATGGACCGTTACGAGCTTGGCTACGCCGCTCTGTCGCAACAGCGACCACACCGCTTGGAACTCCGATTGCGGTAAACTGTACCTGTCCCCGTTTCACCCCAAACTGTACCTGTCCCCGTTTCACCCCCCCCGTTTCACCCCCCGTTTCACCCGTTCGAAATAACTTCCCCATTTCGGATAGGCCAAGAAGGGAACCGGGGGACAGACCAGGATGGCTGTCCCCCTGTTCCTCCTCCGCAACACGTTTAGTTGCTGTCTTCGTGTGTCAGACGCTTCAGCACTTCGATCCGGGCTTCCAGCCCATCTGGAATCTCCGCCAGCACTTCTAAGGGCATATGTATCCCCATTTGGGCCGGAACGCTGATCAATGGTGAAAGCACAAGGAGACTGGCGATTGCCATCATGGCATCCGCGCCTTGGGCTTCGGGTGACACGGCTTCAACTCGCCCAACGTTCAATCCGCGCCCGAAGCGAAACAGCCCGCCCTTGCCATTGGGAAACTCGACGCCTGCGCCGACCATCCAATAATGGAGACGGCCCTGCTTGTCGAGTGGCACGCCAATTGGCATACTCGCGACGCCAAACACACCGGGCTCACAAGGAATTTCAAACGCGACGGCCTTAATCCCACTCTCCTTGAACAGATCGCTATGTGGTTGCAATACGACTCGGCCGTTGATCACGCAATCGCGTTGGTTCTGAAATAGCACTTCCACGAACGCAACACCGTTTCGCGGCGCGATGGTCGGCAAGAACGCAAACCCCTCCTGATCGAAGTGCTTTCCCCTCGATAACACGCGGAGGTGGTCGGTGAATTCGTCCTTCGGCGGCAGGCCGAAGAAAAAGGTGACTAATCCAACAACCGCTAGCGTTGTAAAACCGATTCGCAACGACCACAGAATTGCTCCGGGAGTATCGAGCGGCATCCAGCAAATCGCCGCTCCTCCGCCGCCAATCACGAGCGCCGTCATGGCACAGCTACCAATGAATTCTCGTCGGTTATCTCTGGCGAGCGATGCCATCGTTGGATCAATTTGGGTGGAGTGAATGGATAGGCCATGATCAGTTTTGGTCGGAATCGACTTCTTATGTCAACACACCGTTCTTAAACCCGAGCTGGATCGCCGCCATCGCGTCTTGTTCAGTTCGGTTAAGCGTCCCCCAGAGTGCCAGACGCCTGCGGAATCGCCGCCCATTGCGGATCGCGACTGACTTCCCGCGCCGCCAAAGCCGCCGAACCCTTGCGTCTGTACAAAGCCCGGTCGCGTCGATAGCCAGATGATCGACGTCGCGACGAAAACTCGAATAACAACGCTCGCTTTCATGGTTCAATCTCCCCGATGGTTTTGATTCGCCCTGCCACCACTATGATAACCCGTCCATCGAGAAAAGTGTCCGTGGTCTTCTCCGTGCGTGCCTGGGGGCACACCCATCCAATGTCGAGCGATTACCGTGGCCGGGCATGAAAGATATTTACCGCCTGGAGCCACTCTACTCAATGGGCCCACTGCTGAGTATGCGTTCGCGATTCCGCTTGCTATCGGCTGGCGATCCAATCCCAGTCCAGGGGCTGTTGCAGATCGATGGTGTGTGGTTGGGCGGTGATCGCCTCGACGTACTTTTGCGCCGCACCGGTGTTGAAGATCACAACGCGTTCATGGGGCTTAAGCCAATTCGTCGACGTCAAGTGTTCGATCGCTCCCACGCAGGCCGCGGCCTCGGGACAAACCGCGATCCCCTCTTGCGAGATCGCTTGGTGCATCCATTCTCGAATCCGTGACTCGTCGACTGCCACGGCGCAACCACTACTCTCGCGGACGGCATCCAGGATCATGAAATCGCCGACTGCGGCTGGTACGCGAATCCCGCTGGCGATCGTTGCGGCGTTGGCGTGTAACGCGGCAAAACGCTCGCCCTGGTTGAAGGCAGTGACGATCGGACAGCAGCCCGTCGATTGGACCGCCACCATCCGAGGACGCTTGTGGTTCGCCAACCAACCGAGCTCGGCAAGTTCGTGAAAGGCCTTCCACATCCCGATCAAGCCCGTGCCGCCTCCCGTGGGATACAGGATGACATCCGGCAGACTCCAGTCGAACTGCTCGGCCAGTTCCAAGCCCATCGTCTTCTTGCCTTCAAGCCGATACGGCTCCTTTAACGTCGACAGATCGAACCAGCCAAAACGTGGTTGGCCCTCGCGCACGATGCGCCCACAATCGTTGATCAGTCCATTGGCCACAAACGTCTTGGCTCCAGCCAGGACACATTCGTATTGATTGATCATGGGCGTGTCGGCAGGCATGAAGATATAGGCTTCCATACCCGCGCGGGCACTGTACGCCGCCGCCGCGCCGCCGGCATTCCCCGCGGACGGCAACGCGATTCGTCGGACGCCGAAGCCATGAGCCATCGTTATGGCCAGCGCCATCCCGCGGCTCTTGAAGCTGCCTGTGGGAAGTTGCGACTCGTCCTTGATCCACAGATCCGGCACACCCAGTTGTTGGCCTAGTCTGGGACAGGGCAGCAGCGGTGTCATCCCTTCCCCCAGTGAGATGCGCGGCTGATGGTCGGTGATGGGCAGCAACTCGCGGTAACGCCATAGAGTTGGCTCGCGATCGCGCAGCATCTCTTTCGTCAGCGACCGCGCGATGGCGGGCAAGTCATAGCGGACCCACAGCGGTCGATCTTGGTGGAGCGTCTGCAACTGGCCCGCCGTTAGCCGAGTGCCATCGATGGCGGCCTCCAAGTGAGTCACGAAGCAAGGCATGTTGGATCCTTTCGAGCGCCGAGCAAAAGTTGGTGTCGCCGTGTGGGCTTTGCGAATGAGAGCTAGTTGCGGTGTTGCTGCCGAGGCGAGCGTGTCGCCACCATACGGCGACCATGATTGGCCCGCAAGCGGTGAATTGCTCGTGGGCTCGGGACGTTGGTTGTCTTCGAAGGAGATTCGGTTTAGGCTGTCGCCCCACAACACATTCCTCGCGAGTTCATCTCGATGGAGCCGATCGCATGGGCGGTTTGACGTGGATTGATTGGATAATCGTCGCCGTGTATGGCATCTCGACACTGGTGTTGGGGTGGTATTTCGGCCGTCGGCAAAAGGACACGCAGGAG
>JBGTHH010000600.1:0-2198 GCA_041746275.1 Pirellulaceae bacterium
TGTTGTTGAAACGCGTTAGCGAGCGGTATCGCCAACGCAACGGCAAGCAAAGCTAGTGGTCTGTCAATTCTAAATTTTAGGATCGGCGAGTTTCAGGGTTCACCAGACGCCTTCATCCTTGGCAATCGCTTCCAACGCCCACTCGAGTAACCTAGCGAGTCTGGCCGATAAATAAGTAACAGCGACGTATTGTTGACTTTCTTGATTAAGATTAATAAGATTCGAGTCAATCGCAGGCTTTTCTGCGAAGGAAGCGCCCGCATGAGTGTCGCCGTGAAGATTGAACAACCTCATTCACCGTCCGCCCCGCCGCCCGAACAGCAGCGGTTGCGCGTCTTTGCGGCCGGCGAGTCGTCCGCAGGTGAGTCAACTACCTCAGAAGTGGCGATTTCGCTTGAAGATACTCCCGAGCTACTGGAAGAACTGGCCCAGCGGAGCGAGGAGCTGGAATCGGCTTCGCCGCAGGAGATCTTACGATGGGCCGTCGAGCGGTTTGCTCCGCGATTTACCATGGCGACGGCGTTTGGTCCGGAGGGCATGGTGCTGATTCACATGCTGGCGGAAATCGCCCCCGAGACACCTCTGTTCAATCTCGAAACGGGCTACCAATTCGCGGAGACGCTCGAGTTGCGCGAACGTGTGCGGGAGCGTTATGGCATCGAGATCGAGTACAAACGGCCGGAACTGTCGGTCGAGGCCTATGAAGCCCAGCACGGAGGACCGCTGTACAAAACACAACCCGATCAGTGCTGCTTCGATCGTAAGATCAAGTTGCTTTACCAAGCCGTCGAAGGGAAACACGCCTGGGCGAGCGCGATTCGTCGCGATCAGAGTGCCGATCGGGCTCGGGCCGCCATCGTGGGCTGGGACAAGAAGTTTCGCTTGGTGAAGGTGAGCCCCCTGGCCAACTGGACCAAGAATGATGTGTGGAAGATGATCACCGACCACGACATTCCGTATAACCCGTTGCACGACCAAGGCTACACCAGCATCGGCTGCTGGCCCTGCACCCGCGCGGTGATGTTCGGCGAGGACGAGCGAGCTGGACGGTGGAGCGGTTTCCAGAAAACCGAGTGCGGACTGCACTCGCTTGATTCAGAAAAGTAAGCCACGTGAACATCTCCGCCAAGACCAAGTACGCCTGTATCGCGGTGCTCGAATTGGCCGTTCGGCATGGTACGGGAAAGCCCGTGCGAATTCGCGAGATCGCCGAATCCCATGGCATTCCCTGGAGCTTCCTCGTACAGATCCTCCTGCAGTTGAAGGCAGCCGGGATCGTCGAGAGCACGCGCGGGGCTGCGGGCGGCTATCAACTGGCCAAGGCACCCGACGACATCACGTTAGGCGAAGTGATGGCAGTCAGTGAGGGAACGGTACCAGACTGTGTGCCTGTCGAGCACGATTCGCCGTCGACTCGGACGCTACTCGACACATGGCATGCCGTGGCAACGGCTCAGCGCGAGATGCTTGATGGCGTGACCTTTGCGGATTTGGCCGAGCGCATGGCCGAACAGGTCGAAGGGATGTATTACATCTGAGCTGCGTGCTTGACACGTTGTGAAGAACGAGTCCGATCTAGGTTCGACAACGTTGTGCCACGGCGACTTTCACTTCACCCTGGTTGCGAAAGACGAGCAATGTCGCTTGTTCCTGGCCCTGGGGTTGTAGCTTGCGACGTAACTCCGCTGGATCCACGGCCACGTTTTTGACTTTGATTTCCAGCGTTCCCACCTGGCGGTCTCGCAGCAGACGTTTGAGCCGTCGGAGATCCAGGCTCAGCAGCGATTCGATCCGAAACGCATCGAGCAGCCGGGAGTGCAACTCGGTATCGCCAGTCAAATAGGCTGGACCGAAACTGGTGGCACGAAGCTGATGCGACGCCGCGATGGCTCCGGCAAGTTGCGCCGCGAGGATGGTGGAGTCAGGATCAAAGAGGAATTGTCCGGGAGGACCGATGTCGACGTCACAGTTTGGCTCGCCGGTGAAGGTGTGAATCCCTTGCTCTCTGTCAATCATGGTCGCGGTGTGTTGTCCGCGATGATTCGCTAGATCTCCGGTCCACACGACTTGTTGTCGGCACTCGCGACGGGAGCCAATCCATTCACGTTCCCTTGCTTCGGTGGATTCCCATGTGCTGGAGAGATCGGCACCGGGAGCCAATTTGACCGCACCATGGGGCACACGCTCGATCAGCCGCT
>JBGTHH010000601.1:0-8671 GCA_041746275.1 Pirellulaceae bacterium
GCGACAGTAACGTTGCATTATGGGCCTAGACAACGCTCGCGATCTAGTTCGACGAGATGATCTGTGTCGAGGACGAGCATGTCAGCATTCGTTCTCCCGCTCCTGCTCGCGAATCTCCTTTCCAAGTCGGATCATCTCTTCGAAACCTGGATCTTCCTTTGACATGCCGACGGTCTTGCGCCAGTCCTTTTGCGGACGCCCTTTTCCCAACATCTGCTTGACCTCCGACAACTCGTTTTCGAGCGTGGTTACGCGTTGTTCCAACTCGGTGGACATTTCCACATCTCCGGAATTGTCATGAACGATCTAGACAGCGTCAGTTTACTCGGACCAAGTTACACTGCAAACCCGAAAGATGATGGGACGTCAGGGGAGCCCCATCCTTCTCGCCCGTTTCGCGATATCGGACGGGTGTCCCCTGGACATTCCGCGAAACGACGATAGACGACACCTGCGTCGTACGATGCAATTCTCGGACGACATGATCATCGTGTGTCAAGTGTAAGGGGTAAATCCCGGCGAGAAGCCCGGGGACAGACAGCTTTCCCGGCAGATTGTCGCGAATGCTCCCGATTTCAACGAACTGGGGAACAGACCAGGACGGCTGTCCCCTTAAACCCGTCCCCCCGCCGGGAAAAGGCGGTGACAAGTCAAAGCGTCCGACATTGATCGGGTGTTGCAAGAAGATCGGCGAATTCAAGACAAGTCACTCCGGCCCCG
The DNA here is from genome assembly GCA_041746275.1 of Pirellulaceae bacterium. Classification (GTDB taxonomy): domain Bacteria; phylum Planctomycetota; class Planctomycetia; order Pirellulales; family Pirellulaceae. The sequence continues at coordinate 721 of JBGTHH010000601.1, forward strand.
AAAGCTGCTGATCCCAAGTCTGATAGACGAATTCCTGGGTTAGCCCGGATTATTCAGCAACGTGTAGGCCGGACCGAGCAAACGCTTGCTCCGCCGGAACTTCGGTCGTGATTGGTGAACTGGTTTTGAAACAGAGTGTCTTCTGCTATTGGAAGCGTTTGCGCTGTTCCGGCAACACCTCGCGCGACCTTGTTCCGGCCTACATGAATAATCCGGGTTAGTTCCCGCAGGGCACGTTCGATCGCTTAAGGCTGGGTCGTACAGACCGACGTGAAACACAGCCGAGGTGGACGTGGTGGTGTACTGCTTTCAACCGACCAGTCCCAAGTAGTCAGCGGCCGCGCTCATCGAATGTAAGACGATGCCGGTCCCACGAGCACGCTGCCGGGGCACGTTATGCGCTCGTCCGTTGGCGAGTTGCCGAAACGCCTCTTCCACAACGCGGATCGTCGTGGGCATATCGAGTCAATGGCCACCGGCAATTTCTCGGGAGACACCCGAGTTTGATCTTGCGCCTTTCCGCGTTGGCAGAAGATGATGAACCCGACGGGTTCCCAAACGTGGCGAAATACCGATAATAGCCGCCGAAAGGAGTCGCTGATGAAACCTGCCGATATGCTGCATCAGATGTGCCATTCGTTGCTTGCCGCGACGGATACCAAGGAACTGTGTAAAGCTCGTGGATTCGCCTCCGAGGCGCTCTCGTCGCCGGGAATCCTCGAAACCCTGTTTCTCTCGCCGCAGGGTGTCAGCGAAGTGTTCGCTTCGCTCGAGCCTGCCGAACTCGCCACCCTGCACTTGCTGCGGAGTGTTGGCGGCCCAGTGGATGTGTCGTTTTTCGCTCGCGTGTATGGCAAAAGCAATCAGCGGGGCACGTTCAGTCAGCGTTATCAGGCGGTGTTCAACGAAGTCAGACAGCAACTGATCCGACGCGGCGTGCTGCTGTGGTCGGAAGAACGCCAGTCTCTGTCGAAGAAGCAATCAAAGTTGGAGCTAACCAGGCTGGCGTTGCCCGTCGAGTTTTACAATAGCCTGCCGCTCTTGCTCCCAGAGGCCCGCGAATTCGCAGGTGCCGGGGATTGGAACCCTGACATTGCGTCGGACAAGCTGATCGAGGATTTCGCTCATTCGAGTGGCAAAGTGAAGGACCAACTCGCTCGCATTGAAGACGGTGAATTGCGTTTATCCGGCAAGCCGTTTACCGCGGCAAGCATGACCGCCTGGCAGCAAAGCGGCTGGGCACAGGCCGTGGACCAGTTGTCGAAGCTCACATTCGAAGCCGCGAAATCGAAACAACCTGCTGAAGCGACAATCGACATCCTGTCGACGCTAGGCGATGACAAGTGGGCTGATGAGGAACAACTCGCCGAGCCGCTGCGGATCTTCTGCGGCAAACGCGTAGACGTTGCGACGGTCTGTGAAGCCGGTTGGAAATGGGGCCTGTTGGCGAAGCGCCGCGAAGGTGGCAAGGCTTGGTATCGACTCGCCCCGCGTCTGGATCGAGTAACGCCACATCGCTACCTCATCCCGAACGAGCAGGACGGTTGTGTCAGCGTCGACTTGCGTGCCATACCGCTCGCCGCGCTCGAACAGATCGTGGCCGTCTCCGACCAACGCCTTAGCCCCGGTGGCAACAGTTCTCTATTGATCACTCCGAGCTTCCTTAAACTTGGCCGAGCCGACGACGAGCTGCTGGCGAGCGAACCGGTTCAATGGCTCGTGGAACATACAAAGCCCTTTGCCGAGACGTACGTCCTGCTGGGCGAGCGACGTGGTCAGACGATCCTGCACGAAGACGTCGCCATTGCTCGCGTGAGCGACTTGTCGTTGAAGGTTGCCATCGAGAAGGCGTTGGGACAAAACGTCGTCTCGCTGAAAAATGACTTCATCGCTTTTCCGCGCGGCCGATGGGCGGACGTGCAACGCGTCGTGAAGAAATCGGGGCACGTCGTCAAGGAGATCGTGGCGAAATGAACATCGATCGCATCAAGAGCATGGCGAAACTAGATGTCGCGGCGAGGGGTCCGGACATTCGTCGCGACTTGCACGCGTTCGTCGCGTACGTTTCACAGCGGGAAGTGAAACGCGGGCATCGAGACAACGCGATTGGTAAAGCCGATTCGCGACGGTTGGCAAGCTTGCTGTCTCCTCAGGCAATGGAAGACGGCATGGACGACGAAGGCGGTTGGCGGTGGTTGGATACGATCGATTGGCTTGCGTTGCAGTTGGGACTCGTCCGATATGACACAAAGGGCATCTACGCGGGCTACACGAGCCAAGAGCCGAGTTTCCCCGACAATTTCATCGAGTTCGACGAAAAAGCCTACGCCAAGTTGCTGTCGCGGAGCATTGCGAAACAAGAACAACTTTTGCTCGACACACTGCTTTCGTGCGGGGCAGGAAGTGGGAGCGAGTTCTTTAGTGTGGGGACTGGTCTTGGCAGGCTGGACCGCTTCAGCTCATTTGGATCTGCGACTGCGGTCGTACCGATTCTCGACTTTACCGCCGTTAGAAAATCGCTGCTGAACTTGCTTGCGGCGTGTCCCATCGGCGAATGGTTGAGCGTGGAATCGCTCGTGGAGTATCTCAAGCAGAACGATCGTTACTTTCTCATACCCAAACAACCAAAGTTCAAGAATAAGTGGGAGCAAGGTGAAGGACGCTACGCCAATTTTCGGGAAAGTCGTAACAACAGTTGGGGGCATGAGATCCAAATCGAAGATACCGATCCCGATGCCTTTGAACGCGTCGAAGGCAGGTACGTCGAGCGATTCCTTGAAGGTCTGCCAGAATTATTGGGATACGTCGAGGTGGCCTACGGCCCACCGAAAGTAAAAAAGCTCTATCCCTCGTTGGGAGCCTTGCAAGCCTTTCGTGTTAGTGAACGGTTACAGCGAGTATTGGCAGGGACGATCACCGAACCGACACTGCGCGTGACGCCAAGTTTCGAAGTCTATCTGCAATCGGAGTTGTATCCGGCTCTCGCGATCCGAGATTTGCAGCGTATCTGTGAGCATGTGACGGAAGACACGACGAATGTCTTTCGCTTGGAACGGCAACGCGTTGCGGCGGCTTGTGCGGACGATCCGAGTCTGGACGTAGTGGCCCTGCTGGAGTCGCACTCGACAGAGCCATTACCCGCGAACGTGCGGCGAGAACTGGAAGACTGGGCCGCCCACGGCGACAAGTTCGTGCTGTATTCGGGTTACGCGCTTCTGGAGACTAACAAGCAAACGGTCGATATCGAGAAGTTCCGCGTTGAAAACGTCTCGCCGGGCGTCGATGTCGTGCGTTCGCCCGACCGATTGTTTGCGGAGTTGGAGAAGCAGCAACTCGCACCGCTACGCCTCAAGCACGGTGAGCAATCGCTATCACCCGTCCCCGACAAGACTCGCAGCGCCTTCCCTGGCAAAACGTCAGACAACAAAAAGAAACGCGAAGCCAAAACCAAAGTCACGTTGATGCGAGTCACCAGCGTACAACTGCTCTGTCCCGACCGCGAGTTTCTGGATCGGTTGCAACGGCTGCTGGCGAATGTGAGTTGCCCGGTCGAGGCGGATCGCAAACGACTTTCTCTATCGTATTCGCGGCAGTTTGAGTCGGAAGTCACCAAGGCAATTCGCGAACTCAAAAGCGAATACGAGGTCAAAATTAGCGACCAATGAGTGTGTATCGCCCCGAGAATCCGTTGATTGTGCAAGGCGACCATACGGTGTTGGCCGAGGTCGATGGTCCGCGTTATGTCGAGGCACGCGATCGTTTGTCGCGGTTCGCCGAACTGATCAAGTCACCCGAGCACATCCACACGTATCGCATCACCCCCTTGTCTATTTGGAACGCGGCGGCTGCGGGCGTCGAGACCGACGAGATCCTCGACACGCTGCAACAGTTCTCGAAGTATGAAGTGCCGCAAAATGTCGTGGTCGAAATCCGTGACCGCGCGTCGCGATACGGTCGATTGCAGTTAACTCGCGACGGCGAGCATCTCGTCTTAACCGCGGCGGATCGACCTCTGGCCGAAGAGATCTGCCGCCATAAGCAGGTGGCACCGCTGCTGATCGAGCGTCTCTCACATACCGAATTTCACGTTGCGGCGATTCATCGTGGCAGCCTGAAACAGGCACTGCTGAAAGCGGGTTTTCCGGTCGAGGATCTCGCCGGTTATCGGCTAGGCGAACCGCTGGAAATCGTCCTGCGCGAGCAGACGTTGTCGGGCACCTCGTTTCGCTTGCGAACGTACCAAGACGAGGCAGCCGACATTTTTTATGCAGCGGGTGCCGCTCGAGGCGGTTCGGGCGTGATCGTGCTGCCGTGCGGTGCTGGCAAGACGATCGTCGGGTTGGCATGTATGGCCAAGTTGCAAACATCGACGCTGATCCTGACTACGAATGTCACGGCCACGCGACAGTGGTGCGGCGAGCTGCTGGACAAAACACGACTGCAAGCGGATCAAGTCGGCGAGTACAACGGCTCTCGCAAGGACGTGCTGCCGGTCACGGTCGCCACATATAACATCATGACTTGGCGGGAAAACAAAGACGCGTCGTTTAAGCATTTGGAGCTGTTCGATCAGCGCGATTGGGGACTGATCATTTACGATGAAGTCCATCTATTGCCCGCCCCCGTTTTTCAAGTGACGGCGGGGCTGCAAGCGAGACGGCGATTGGGGCTGACCGCGACGCTGGTTCGCGAAGATCATCGAGAAGACGACGTGTTTGCCTTGATCGGGCCCAAGAAGGTCGACGTGCCGTGGAAAGTGCTGGAGAAACAAGGTTGGATCGCATCGGCTTCTTGTACCGAAATCCGCTTGCCATTGCCCGAGTCCGCACGCATGACGTACGCCGTGGCGGATCGACGCCAGAAGTTTCGCATCGCGTCCGAGAATCCCGACAAGCTCGATGTCGTGCGCGAACTGTTGCGGCAGCATCCGGACGAACCGACGTTGGTCATCGGGATGTATGTCGAGCAGCTTAACGAGATTGCCAAACAGCTGGATGTCCCGGTTATTACGGGCACGACTTCGCAGCAGAAACGCGACCGGTTGTTCGAGGATTTCAAGAGCGGCCAGTTGCGGACGCTGGTAGTTTCCAAGGTCGCGAACTTCGCCGTCGATCTGCCAGACGCCGCGGTCGCGATCCAGATCTCCGGCACGTTCGGTTCGCGTCAAGAAGAAGCTCAGCGATTGGGCCGCATCTTACGCCCCAAAGCGGGACAGAACCAGGCTCACTTCTACACGATCGTGAGTCGCGATACCGTCGAACAGGAATTCGCTCACAAGCGGCAATTGTTCCTCTGCGAGCAAGGTTACGCGTATGACATCGTAAGTCGGGAAGAGATCGGGGAATTGGCCTCGATCCGCCGCCCGGCATGAGGTGTTTGGCAGATCAACAGTTGTCCGAGTCCCTCACTGTGCTCATGGCCGTATACTGCCGCATATAATCTTGACGTTGTCGACGTCACCCTTGACGTCGTACCGGGCGTGGGATTCGGTGACTTGGGCTGCACGAACCGCGCGGACGCAGCGTCTTTGGGTTGACACGAGGGGCACGAATACGAGCACGAGCACGGAGGGAGGAGCCCGGCCGATCCTTCTTTTTCCGGTTCGGCGTTCCCGAAGATATTGCTTCTCCGCTCAACCGCTAGCATACTACCGGCTCGCCCTGCAAACAGACGCCATATCAGGAAGTCCTGGGACAGCCAGCATCCCGTTTCTCGAGTAATACCTTCGCGTCGCTACCCAACTCGGCTATCTGCCATTGTCTCGTAGACACGTGATCGAAATCCTATGCTTCCGGCATGTTTCCCTCCGGCAGTGTTGTTACCTGGTGACTCCCTCCCCTCGGCCGGGTCCTCGTGGGTCCGAGTTCCCCGGATTCGTCGGTACTATGGAGCACTACGACTTCCTGACGCCCTTTTCGCCGTGCTCCGTTTCCTTCGCCCGGCGATACCTCGGTTCCGCTCGCAGTTTCGCTCTCGCCGGACGGCGAACGGATCGCACGGCGAGCCTGAGGTTGTTGAAACGGTTTCCTCGTCCGGAAGTGATCCGAGGAAGCGGCAGGATCTCCCACGTTCCTGGACAGCCCTTGTGCCTTTGCCCTGCTCCAGCGACCCCGGCGGACCCGACGCATCAGGGCAGTTGCGATGCGACGGTGTAGCCCCCGCTATGTCCACAACGAAGGCATCCGCGCCGAAACTTTCGAGGCTCAATCACACGGCTTTAGCACTTGCTGTGGGCACCGTGCGAAGCATGGTCGGCTTCGCAGGGCGGGTTACCCCGCCACCACGCAAGACTCGCTTCCGGCCGCTGGCCAAGCGTTACCGGGCGGGACTGATTACCTGCGGGGCTGCAATAGAAGGTTTTGGAAATTACATCATGTTATTCCTCCTCCTTCTCCAAGCCTCGTGGCGCAAGGACATTCTACTTTTCCTTGAGCGAATGCGGTTGTGCGGCGACCAGGGCACCACCAAGGAACAATACGGGTGCCATGCGACCGGTGCGGCGGACGAAGGCCTGACGCTCTCTTGGGACCGACCACCATCGCGTGGCAGGCGAGTGTTTCTTTCATCGCATTTCGTCCAGAGGAATGAGGTTCCCCGCTTCTGGACGTTGCGGTTGTGCGGCTGTTATGCTGACCTCGCATGACCAATGACCAAACCCGCCACGCCTCGGCCATCAGCCAGCGTCCCGCTGCCTCGCTCGCATTTGAAGTACGAAGAGACCGTTTGGGCGGACGATAAGGAGAGATTCTAACTTTATGGCTGCCCCACGGGGACGCTATTGAATTATCTGCGTTTTCATGCGCACAGTGAACGCCTGACGTCGCGCGATGGATTCGCGGTCGGGTTGGTGCTGATAGCGGGAGCGATTCGTTTCATCACCTGACCGGCACGAACTCCGACTAATCCTCTTGCCTGAGCAACTCGCTCAACGCCAATGGATAGTCGGTCAAGATGCCATGGATGCCCACATCGGCGGCATGTCGCCAGTTTTCGGGCAAATTTCCCGCGACGGTTACTCCGGCAATGAAGGCTCGTTTCCCGGAACGACGCACCGCCTCCATTTGCTCTGATGGTGGCAAATAGCGGAAGTAGACCCAATCGGCCTGAGCGTCGGCCAGGGCCGTCGAAAACTCGGCAGCGTCATTGGCCACCACAGCCGTTTGGGCCTGCCGCGACGTGCGTTTGATTTGTTCCCGCACTCGCGGTTCCGAAATGGTTCTCCCGATGAAGACAAGTCGCTTCAGGACACCGTACTTCTCGGCCGAGCGCACGAAATCGACTTCAACGTCGGCAGCTTTTAGATCGACGGCGATTAGCAACTCCCGTGGCTGGTGCTCGGCCACGAGTTTCAAAACTTCTTCCACGGTCGGCACTCGTTCCCCAGCGAACTTCGGATCGAACCAACTTCCGGCGTCGAGACGGCGAATTTGTTCGAGCGTCAAATCGGAGACCTTGCCCACCCCGTCGGTGGTTCGGTCGACCGTATCGTCGTGGATACAAACCAAGTGCCCGTCTTTCGTGCGTTCAACATCGAATTCGAATCCGAGCCGCAGTGCCAGGCACGCTCGAAAATTGACCAGCGTGTTTTCGGGAGCATGACGCAGAAGTCCACGATGGGCGACGATCAGGCTACGCGGTCCGTCCGCGTGAACTCGTGCGCCGCAGATCGATAGCGAAAGAACTAGCGGAAGGAATCTGCAAAGTGTGGTCATGGCAGCTCGATTTTTCTCGGGTCCAGTTTATGGGCTCAACGTCTGATCTTCGCGAGGCTCGTGCTGCCGCGGTTCCGTCCCGATCCACAACACATGGCCGTCGAGATCCTCTAACTTCATTTCATAGGCCCAAGAAAAATTTCTCGGCTCTTGCCGCACCTTGACTCCGCGTGACCGGAATTCCTCCATGAGTGATTCGTCACTTAGCCCGATCCAGACCCACACAGAAGCCGCCGGTC
>JBGTHH010000602.1:0-10067 GCA_041746275.1 Pirellulaceae bacterium
GGCTGCCGACGAAGCAGAAGTCGCGGCCGAGTTCGATCAGGAAGTTCTTGAGTTGCTGCACCAGGCCGCGCTGCAGGTCCGCTTCGGTATGTTCCGCCGGAAGCCCCAGAAATTCGACAAGGTAGCTGTCCCTGAAGACACTGGAGGCATCGGGATGCAATTGTCGCACCGGTGGTGAGACTTTTGTCGGAGACAGGACGACTCGCTCGAACAGAGCACCGTTCATTTGGCGTTCCAGTTCACGACTCGACCATTTTTCAGCCGTCGCCATGCGGAGGTAGAATTCTCGTTCCTCCTGCCGCTTGGATTTGGCAAGGATTAGCAGGTTGTGGGTCCAGGGCAATTGTCGCAGCAGTGCTGCGACTTTTGTGTTGCCTCGGTAAATCTCGTAAAACTGCCGCATTCGCAACAGGTTGCTACGAGTGAAGCCCCGCAGTCCCGGTTGCGTTTGGGCAATATACGCCGCCAGTTGCTGAACGATGCCTTCACCCCAGGCGGCGGATTCGATCTTGCGGCTGATGAACTCGCCGATGTTCCAGTACAGCTCGATCAGCGTCGTGTTGACGGCGGCGACCGCCCGCGTTCGTGCGGCGTCGATCAACTCCATGATGACATCAAAATCCGCTGCGGCTGTTATCGGCTTGCTAGAGATCGGGACAAGGCTGCCCTTGCTCGACTTCTCGGGAGACCTCCCATTTGAATTCTGGCCCTTCTTCATGCTGGCCCCCTCGCTAATCTCAACCGCTTGTGGCGAAACGTCACGCCGACGTCAACCGTTGGAAAAAGCTGCCTTCGTTAATCGTGGGTCGTTCGGGGCGACCTTTGTGCATGTAGGTCAAGTCCATGTTGCTCAAGCCCAGCAGATGCAGGATCGACGTGTGCAGGTCATGGACGTGCAAGCGATCCTCAACGGCGCGCAATCCGAGTTCGTCGGTGGCTCCCAGAGTTTGACCTCCGCGAACACCACCGCCCGCCATCCACATCGTGAACCCGGTCGGGTTGTGGTCGCGACCGTCGCCTTTCTCGGACATGGGCGTTCGACCAAACTCGCCACCCCAGACGACCAAGGTGTCCTTAAGCAAATCGCGTTGCCGCAGGTCTTTCAACAGACCCGCCACGGGCAGATCCATCGCTCGGCAGAGTCCCGCATGGTTACCTTCGATGTTGGAATGCGAGTCCCATTTGCTGCCCGCGCCGTGATAGAGCTGCACGAATCGCACGCCGCGCTCCGACATACGTCGGGCCAGTAAGCAGAGTCGGCCAAACGGCGCGGTCTCCTTGTTGTCCAAACCATAGAGCTGATGCGTGGCCATGGTCTCTGCCGACAAGTCGACGACCTGCGGCGCTTCGGCTTGCATGCGGAAGGCGAGCTCGTAACTGGCGATCCGAGCCTCTAATTCCGATTGCTCGGGATGCTGCTGTGCATAGTCGCGGTTGAGTTGATTGAGGAAGCCTAACTTATGTTGCTGACGACTGGCCGCAAAACCCTCGGGCGGGTTCAGATGGGGAATCGGGTCACCACTCTCCTGGAAGCGAATCCCTTGGTAAGCGGCCGGCATGAAGCCCGCACCCCAGTTACGCGGGCCATTCACCACCGACGACCGGTTGTCTTGCATCACGACAAAGGCGGGCAGATCGGCATTCTCGGTACCCAAGCCGTAGCTGACCCAACTGCCCAAGGACGGCCGACCGCCCAGAATCGAACACGTGTTCATCTGGCAAACGCCCGACGAATGGTTGATGCCTTCAGCCCAGCAGGAACGGATCACAGCGATATCGTCGACGCACGTCGCGGTATGTGGCAACCAGTCGGAAACCCAAGTACCGTTCTCGCCGTATTGCTTCCATTGGCGTTTCGACGCCAGCAAGGGAGATCGCGACTCGCCCATCGCCGTCAAGACTTCCCCGAAACTATCCGGCAGCGGCTGGCCGGCCAACTCATTCAGCACTGGCTTGGGATCAAACAGATCGATATGACTGGGCCCTCCCTCCATGAACAGGAAGATCACGCGTTTGGCCGTGGGCGGGAAATGAGGTGGTCGTTCCGCACCGCGCGACGCAATCGCGGGCTGGCTCGCGCGCGATCGCTCCTCTTGCCACAGGCTCGCCAATGCGACCGCGCCAAAGCCCGCCCCGCTACGCGTCAGGAAGTCACGTCGTGTCCGCGGGATTTCGATGATGGGTTTCATAAGCTGACTCGATTCCGAACGTCGTGGCCGTTCGCGTGGAACACAGGCTGAGATTTAAGGGACGTACAAGAACTCGTTGGAGTTTAATAAGGCATGGCAGAAGTCGACGAAGGCCGCCCCCGCGGGGTCATTGTGCCGAAGTCTCCCGCCAGGAGGACGAAAGTCAAATTGATTGGGGGAGCTGTCGCGCAACACTCCGGGTTCCGCCTCGAACTGCCAATACGCCAGCGTATCGTCCGTGACCGATTCCGATGTGAATAGGAGTTGGCCGTCGGGCAACACTCCGCGACTGATACGCAGGTCGTCGATCAAACCGTCGAATGCTCCCGCCTTGTCGCCAGCGCGACCACCGATGGTCAACGGTTCTCGATTCTCCACGCCGCCCACAATATTGTGTTCGACATGGACGATCGACAACGGCTCGTCGTCGTTCGACAGATCCTTCAGATAGAACGTGACGCGACCGGGTTGTTCGCCAGCCGGTGTGACCGCGGCGGCCGCGAAATACGGCTTGTCCAGTTCCACATGCTGATCGGAAAAGACGGCCGCTTCGCCAAACGAACCATCGCGTCGCTGGCCCCACATCTGCATCACCAGCGTCTGCGGTTTGCGACGCGAACCTTTCCCCGTAACGCCAAACGCCCAGCCCGGTTTGCCCGACTTGCCGCTCCATTTCGCTACGGCCGTGCGCACACTCCCCGTCTCGTAGATCGAACGGACTTGAAAGAAGGTCTCGACGGTCATTTCGCAAATGTCCCAGCGTGCATCATGATCGACGAACAAACGCGACTCGCCGACCGTGGGCTGAATCGCCAAGGCTTGGCCGTCGCGATACGGCAAACGACTGATCACGAGGTCCGTCACGGCCGTGGATTCCGTCAGTTCACTCAGGTGCTCTTGTTGCGCACGAATGAAGGCGAGTGAGCTTTCGATCTCGTGCTCAAGCGGCGTTCGGCCGTACACCAAGCGCCAGGCGTACGCGACACGCTCGGTCAAGTCCGACGAATGCTTCGCGACCCGCTCCGCGAAGGCTTGCGACAAGAAGATCATTTCGGGACTGTTGAACAGTAGCAAGGACTGGACCGGCGTGGTGGTCGTGTTCCGCGAAGCGTCGCTCGAGAAAAACAGCGGCAAGTCAAAGACATCCAACAGCGGATCGCGGGCATTCCGCATCACGCGCGTATAGATCGTGCGTCGCGGCACATCCGCCAATACACCGGGCCCGCCTGCCTTTGCATTCAAGCGACCTGAAACGGCCAGCAACGCATCGCGAATCTGTTCGGCCTCAAGCCGGCGCGTGTTCCCGCGCCAGTAGTAGCGATTCGTTGGATCAATTCGCTGACAAGCCTCAAAGTCGGCATGCTCCGTCGACTGACCATAGGCGGCCGAGGTCACGATCAAGCGATGCAACTTCTTGAAGCTCCAGCCATCCTCCACAAAGCGCGAGGCCAACCAGTCGAGCAGTTCGGGATGAGTCGGCTCGCCACCCAATCGCCCAAAGTCGCTCGAATTCGGTGCCAATCCGCTGCCAAAGTGGTACTGCCAGATACGATTCGCGATCACCCGCGTTGTCAGCGGATTATCGGGGCGAGTCAGCCAGCGGGCCAAGGCGGTTCGACGCCCCGTTGTCGGAAGTGCGTCGTTGGTCTCGATCTGAGCCGGCTCGGGGTCCAGCAGCGTCAAAACACCGGGCTCGATCCCCTCGGCGGAACGCTTCGGAATGACGGTCTGCGGTGCGGCACTGCCCACATCCGCGACGGTCAGCGCCGTGGCCAACGGCCGAGGACGCAATTTTTCAAATGCCGCCAGTTCCTTGCGCAGACTCAGCACGAGCTCTTTATCCGCGCTCGACAGCTTGGTGTCCAAACGGTCATATTCAAAGATGACTTGCCGATGCATGAGATCGTACAGTTGATGCTCCAGTGGCGTGCGTTCCTTCACCGGTTTGGCCGCGATGACTTGGAGATCCGCCGGAAAGCGACCAATGGCTTCCGCCGCTGCACGCTGGCGGTAACTCGCTTCAATCGCCTCGATCCGCTGACGCAACTCGCCGGTCTGGCCTTCCCACTCGGCAAGCTGTCGGGCGTAGTCCTCGCGTTCATCGTCCGACGCCACAATCTCATCGTCGCGGAGCAGCAGCGGCGCGAAGAAGGCTTGCAAGCGAAAGTAATCCTTCTGCAAGATCGGATCAAACTTGTGATCGTGACAGCGAGCGCATTGCATGCCCATCCCGAGAAACACATCACCCGTCGTGTCGGTGATATCGGTCAGGATCGTCTCCCATTGTCCCCGGGCATCGCGGCTGTTGTATTCATATATCCCGTGCCGCAGGTAACCGGTGGCGATCCGCGCGGCGGGGTCGTTGGGAAACATCTCGTCGCCCGCGATCTGCTCCTGCACAAAGCGGTCGTACGGTTTGTCGTTGTTGAACGCGTCGATGACATAGTCGCGGTAACGCCAAGCCGTAGGGCGATAGTGGTCGATGCGATAGCCGTCGGAATCGGCGTAGCGGACCAAGTCCAACCAATGACGCGCCCAACGTTCACCGTAGTGGGACGAGTCGAGCAAGTCGTCGACGACCCGTTCATAAGCCTGAGGCGATTGGTCTTGGAGAAAAGCGTCAACTTGCTCGGGCGTCGGTGGCAGTCCAATCAGATCGAAGTAGATGCGACGCAGGAGTTGAGTGCGATTGGCCGGTGCGGCAGGCGTCAGGCCTTGGTCGATCAACTTCCGTAAAACGAACGCATCGATGGGGTTCTGGGACCAGGCTTGGAGTTGTGCAGCCGAGAGATCATTCGTCGGCAGTTCCGGCGGCGTGGGCGCGTGAAGCGGCTGAAACGCCCACCACGCGCGATCTTCCGCGGAGATCTTTTCTCGCGACTCGCGACGAGCCACCGTCGCATCGCTCCCCGGCCAAGGCGCGCCGATTGCCACCCAACGTACCAGCGTGGCGATATCTTGTTCGGCCAACTTACCGGTCGGCGGCATCTCGAAGCCTTCGTAACGAATCGCCTCGATAAACAGACTCTCGTCCGGCTTCCCTGGTACGATCGCCGCGCCCGACTCGCCTCCCAACAGCATCTGCGACAAGGAATCCAACCGCAGATCGCCCTTCTGCTTGTCGGGACCATGACAGCCCCAGCAGTGCTCGAACAGCAGCGGCCGCACCTTGGACTCGAAAAACTTTACGTGCTCTTCGGGCAGCGCCACTTCATTCGCGCACGTGACGGCACTCCAACTCGACAGGCAGACCAATCCAACTAGTACGAAAGCGCATTGAGTTGTCCCACGCCGAAATCCACTGATCAAGTTCGTGAGGAGATGTGAGAAGTAGCTCATGCGAACAACTCCGCAATCGGTTGGCCGTTGTCGGTGAGCGGGACCGGCCGGTCGCCGTCATAGAGATTCTTCGAATAGTCGATGCCGAGTGCCGCGTGGATGGTTGCGAAGAAGTCCGCGACGCTGACGGGCGACGAGACAATCTTCTTCGAGAGCTCATCCGTTTCCCCATAGGCTCCGCGATGTCGTAAGCCGCCACCCGCCAGCACGCAGGTAAAGGCCGAGCCTTGATGGCCTCGTCCGCCGCCGCTGTCGAACTCGGGCGGCCGACCGAATTCGGTCGTGATCACGATCAACGTCTTGTCGAGCAGTCGATGCTGTTCCAAGTCGGTGATGAGTGTGGCGACGGCTGTATCGAGTTCCTGGATCAAGGCATGTTGCTGGACGATCCCCTCGTTATGCACATCCCAGCCGGCACCATTGAGGAAATTGAGATTATGCGAGACTTCCAGGAATCGCACGCCGCGTTCGACCAAACGCCGCGCCAACAGACAGCGTTGACCAAACTCGCCGCCATAGCGCATACGCAGATCGGCTGGTTCATCGTCCAACTTAAAACCGCGTGTGAACTCCGGCCCACTCAACTTCAAGCTCTGTTGGATGACCGCGTCATAGTCCCGCAACCTCGCATCCTCGGTCGGTGGCAGCCCCGCTTGCAATGTCGCGAGAAACGACTCGCGTCGCGTTTGACGATCCACGCTGATCCCCGGCGGTCGCGATAGCCCGGCCGGTCCTTGGCTGGTATCCGTCAAATACAAATAACCCGCTTGGGCTCCCAAGAAGCCCGGGCCACGCGTGACGTTGGGATAGCCGATCAAGACGTAAGGGGGCGCGTTCTCGGAGGCGGCACCACGCTCGTGAGCGATGATCGATCCCAACGATGGATACGTGACCGTTCCGCTGACAGGTCGGCCCGTGTGCATGCGGTTGGTCGCCGCGGCATGTTCGTCGATGACGTTGTGATTCACGGTGCGAACGGCGGTGACGCGATCCATCAGCGGAGCTAAGTTCCGCAGATGCTCGCAAACGCGTACGTCGGATACGGCGGTCTCGATGCTGTCGTAATACGAGCCGGGCACTTTCTTTGCGGGATCACCACGGCGTTTGGGATCAAACGTATCAATCTGTCCCATACCGCCTCCGAGCCAGATCGAGATGACATGCTCGGCTGGGCCCCGCAGAAGCGGATGCGCGCGTTCGTTCGCAACGACCCGCGCGGGATCAAACAACTGACTGCCAGCCAAGGCGACGGCCGCTCCGGCCAGGAACTCGCGGCGATTCGGGGAACGATCGTTCATGGTGGGCTTCCTAGGAAGTTCGGTGTATCGACTTTGGTATCGTTAATTGTGACAACCTCATTGTCCGAAAAGGGGTCAGACCCTCTCGAGCGAGGCCCAACACCCAGTGAAATCGACTTGCCTCCAAAGGGTCAGACCCCTTTTCGGACAGGCACTTACGGGCTCCAGACAAACTCGCGCGAGTTGATCAAACTCCACACAACATCTTCGTACACCTCCCGCCACTCGGCTCGCAGTCGCGGATCGACGGGCGGACCGGATCGCACGCGGCGTTCCACTTCCAATTGAATCGTGGAAGCCATCGGGTTGAGGTGGTTCGACCAGGTAACATGCGACAAAGGCTCCCAGGGCGTGGGCTCCTGAATTTGATCCCCAGGCACCATGCGGTTAGCGAATCCGTGGGACAGGGCCTCAACCAGCGGCTGACGCTCGTTAGCGGATGGCAGGCGGCTGAGGCAGCGCAGGAATAACGAGTCGACCAACGACTCGGGGGATTCAGCACGGATCGCCAGCTCCGCGAGTGGACTGTGATAGGCTGCGCGGGTCAGCCAAATCGATAGGGTGCTGTTGGCCAGCACTCCCGATTGCAACACGTTGGGAGCGACTTCGCGATCGGTTCGCGGCGTCTGCCTCGCGCCGGTCCAGCCGAATGCCTCCAACACGTCTGACACCGCTTGAGCCCTGGGCAATGTCAAACTCGGACGATCCCGCTCGTTCGCCAAACTAGCAAACATCCACGCACGTCGCGCTACCCCCAGCGACAACCGATTATTCGCCGGGCGACGACCATCGGGATCGAAAGTCAACTCCTCCACGTCCATCGACACACCGGTGGCGGCGAAGAGCGAATCGACGACTTGTTCCGCCGTCAAACGTTGACGTTCGGGTGCGGCAAAGAATCGCAGGTCGGGTGACGCGTCGAGATTGTATCCCACCGCCTCGCGTTGATACGCCTGTGACGAAAGGATCCGCCGCGCCAGGTGCTTGAGATCATAACCATGTGCGACGAACTCTTCGGCCAACCATGCCAAGAGCTCGGGATGACTCGCGGCATGGCCTTCCCAATCGTGCGGCGGTTCGACCAGCCCGGCTCCCATCAAGCGCCGCCAGACTCGATTGGCCACGACTTGCGAAAATCGCGTGTTCCGCGGCGAAGTGATCAGAGCCGCCAATCGTTCGCGCGAGTCTTCCGGGTTCTGGAGCAAGGCATCCAACGAGGCATCGTCCACGCTGCCGGTGACCGCCGCAAAAGGCCAAGCCGATGCCACAGGTTCGTTTGGTGACAGGGTCACGCGTATCAGCGACTCGCGCGCCTGCTTCTCAAAGAACGCCACAGGCACGGAGCTGGTCTTCGGCACCGTCACCGCCTTGCGTTGCAGCATCGCCGACAGAGCATACAGATCCTTCTGCAGCGTGCTGTGATAAGGCGAGTCATGGCAACGGGCACATTGCAATTCAATGCCGAGAAAGGCACTGGCGAGGATGTGGGCTTTCGCCGCCAAGGGGGCGTCGTTCTCGGCCGCCAAGGCAAATCCCGCACTCCCACCGTCATGTGCGCCGCCACGCATCATGATCAGTTCGGTGACAAGACGATCGAGCGGTTTGTCATCGCGGAGCGCGTCGTACAGAAACCAGCGAAACGGTCCCGTGCTGTTCAAGGTCGAATTGATCAGCGTGGGATTCTCGGCCAACACATCCTGCCAGTAACTCATCCAGTGATCGGCCCAACGTTCATCGGCGATGAAGCGCTCGATCGCCGCTTGCCGTTTGTCCGGAGAGGCATCCGCTAGGAACTTACGCACCTCGGACTCGGTGGGAGGAACGCCCACGGTATCCAACGCCAAGCGGCGCAGGAAATCCGCATCGTCCACGACCGGTGGCAGCGCGACATCGTGTGCGGCGAGCGGAGGTGCGGGCCAAGCGGCTCCCGTCCGCACCCAGTTTTCGAGCGTCGCGATTTGCTCCGGAGTGAGCCCAGTTCCCGTGGGAGGCATTCGCTCGGATTCGTCCGCGCTGCGAACTCGCGTTAACAGAGCGCTGTTGGTAACGTCGCCGGGCACGACTGCGGGAGCCTCTGAATCGCCTCCCTGCAATGCCGCCTGCCGTGAGTCCAATCGCAAACCGCCGTTCTCTTTCTCGCCGTGACAGCGGAAACAATGCTCGCGGAGGATCGGCAACACCTGTTGATGAAAATGCTCCGCCTCGTCCGCTGAAGTTTGTGCCGCGGCGGCCAGCGCGCGATCGATCTTCGCGATCAAGAACGCGTCGATCGGGTGTTTTTCATCGGTGGACGTTTCCGCCGATGCCGTCGTTGGTGGACTACTTGCATTCGGTTCGCGGGCGCTGGGCGAATCCTGCAACCACTGACGAGCCAGGGCATGTCGCCTCTCCCAGAACGGGTCGTGCTGAGCCGCCGCTTGGCGTCGAGTTCGATCGTCTTGTTCGCTCAGGGCCTGCACGAACCGCGCCACGGCCACATTGACGTCCGCGTCGGTCAACGGCACCGGAGAGGCCTCACAGCCCGCGGCTTGCAGCAACTCGAAGGATTGCCCGTCGCTGGTCTCGACAGCCACGCACAATTCGCCGGGTTCGGGACGAAACGCCTTGCCACCGACAATCGTCTCCAAAGTGACTCGGCACGTTCCTTCAGCACCAATCATCGCTTCGCCAAAGACCTCTTGTTGACGATAGCCGGGCAATCGCAAACCTGGACGAGGCGGCGCGACGAGCGGCGTGATCGCCTCTTCACCATTGGGCGACCCGGTCAGGGGCTTGGTTCGCGCGATGACTTGTCCATTCACCCACAATCGACTCAGCCCGCGGGCACGCAAGACAAAGCGACGTCGACCGGGCTCCAAGGACACATCGGCGGCGATTCGCGTCAGGACCGGCGCTTGCCAGCCTTCACGAATGCCCCACGCATCGTATCGAACGGGGAGACGCGTCAACAAAAACTCGGTGCCCAACCAGCGATCTGTCTCGGGTGGCCAGGACTCCCCTTCCTTCAACCAGCGATCGTGCGCGGGGAGCCCTTCATGGAAAGTCGCCAACACGCGACCGCTCGGCAAGTCACCCATCTCGGGTTCGACTTCGACCGCGGCGGTGCTGGTTGTCGCCGGGCCCACGCGACGGTAGCGTCGTTTCAGGATGTCATCGCCCACGATCCCCCGATGAATCGCCAAAGCATCGAGCCAGCCGCGAAAGCTATTGCCGGCGTGACCTCCCTGTGACGACCCGATCC